>DAOWGY010000231.1 GCA_030641695.1 Gammaproteobacteria bacterium | reverse complement strand
TGCAGGCACTCGTTGATCGCTGGCATGTCGTCGAACTCCTGGAGCAAGGACTCCCCTATCGCCAGATTCACGACAGGACAGCCGTCAGTGTCACGACGATTGGACGAGTCGCACGATTCCTGGCCGACGGTTTCGGTGGCTACCAGGGAGCGCTCGAGCGCACACAGGCAGGAAACGATTCACACTAAGGACGATTCCGATGGATACCAATGAGCAGCGCATAAAAATTGCGGTGCAAAAAAACGGACGACTCACCGATCACTCCCTGGATCTCCTGGAGCGCTGCGGGCTCAAGTTCACGCAGAGCAAAGACCAGTTGTTCTGCTTTGGCGAAAACATGCCCATCGACCTGCTGCTCGTTCGCGACGACGACATTCCGGGGCTCGTTAGTGACGACGTTTGTGACCTCGGTATCGTGGGCCTGAATGTCGTTGAAGAAAAGCGCCTGAGCCGGCAGCAAGAAGGCCGCGAGGCGCTGTTCGATCGTGTTTTCGACCTCGACTTCGGGCAGTGCCGCCTCTCGATTGCGGCACCCGATGGCACCCCCTATGATGGAATTGAGACGCTAAAAAACAGCACAATTGCAACGAGTTACACGGGATTATTAAGAGATTTTCTCGAAAGCAGGCGAATCGACGCCAGCATCGAATATTTTTCCGGCGCGGTCGAGATCGCGCCGAAACTGGGCAAAGCTGACTTCATTTGCGACCTCGTTTCAACGGGCAGCACTTTGGCGGCCAACGGCCTCAGCGAGGTCGAGGTTCTGCTGCAGAGCGAGGCGGTGATCATCCAGACACGCGCCCCGCTACTCGGCGACAAACAGGCGCTCGTCGACCGGATTCTGCAACGCCTCGATGGCGTTCTGCAGGTCCAGGAAAGCAAGTACATCATGTTGCACGCGCCGCGGCATGCGCTGGATCGGATTCGCGAGCTTCTACCGGGCAGCGAGGCGCCTACGGTGATCCCACTGGAGGGTACAAACGACAAGGTCGCGGTGCACGCTGTCTGCCGCGAAAATGTGTTTTGGGAAACGCTCGAGAATCTCAAAGCCGCCGGCGCAAGTTCGCTGCTGGTGCTGCCAGTCGAAAAGATGCTGGCGTAATCGATGGCATTTCGCGTTGCCACCTGGAAGTCACTCGATGCCACAGCACGCAAAGCGCTGTTGCGGCGTCCGGCCATTGCCGGGGACGTGTCGATTCGTGCTGACGTGATAGACCTGATAGCACAGGTGCGGAACCAGGGCGTCGCCGCAATGAGGAAACTTACGCGAGAAGTGGAGCGGGCGAAGTTTGCCGAATTTCGAGTGTCTCGCGAGGAAATTGATGCTGCCATCGGCATGCTCGGCGCCGCCGCCATTGACGCAATCGATTTCGCAATTGCAAACGTACGTCGCTTTCACGAGGAACAGGTCCCCGAGGACGTCGCAATCGAAACCATGCCCGGCGTACGCTGCGAACGGGTGAATCACCCGATCGACTCGGTCGGGCTGTACGTTCCTGCCGGCACGGCCCCCCTGCCCTCGGCGGCGGTCATGCTGGCCGTGCCCGCGGTAATTGCCGGGTGCCCCAGCTGTGTCCTCTGCACGCCGCCACGAAAGGATGGTCTGGCCGACCCTGCAGTGCTGGTCGCGGCGAGCCGCGCGGGCATCCGGGACATTTTCAAGATCGGCGGCGCGCAGGCGATTGCGGCAATGGCCTATGGCACTGAAACGGTTCCCAAAGTCGACAAGGTTTTCGGCCCTGGCAATACCTGGGTTACCTGCGCCAAATCTATTGTGGCTGCGGATCCCGATGGCGCCGCTATCGATATGCCAGCAGGTCCGTCGGAAGTCCTGGTTATAGCGGATGCGCATGCGTCGGCCGAGTTTGTCGCTGCGGACCTGCTGTCTCAGGCCGAACACGGCATCGATTCACAGGTGGTACTCGTGACTACTAGTGAGTCCTTTGCAGCTGAGGTAGTCGCGGAGGCAGACAAACAGGTCGAGTCTTTGTCCCGAGCGCATATCGTACGCCAGTCACTGCAACACGCACGTGCCATCGTGGTTGACGACCTCGCATCCGCCATCGATGTGAGCAATCAATACGCGCCGGAGCATCTGATTCTGCAGTGTCAGGATGCGCGGCGTTATCTGCCAAGGGTGCGTAATGCCGGCTCGGTGTTTGTCGGCGCGTGGACGCCGGAATCCGCGGGTGACTATTGCACTGGCGCCAACCACGTATTGCCGACCTACGCTTACGCGCGCAGCTACAGCGGCCTGGGCGTTGAACAGTTCATGCGCCGCATGACTGTTCAGGAACTGACAGCCGAAGGACTCGCAAGCCTGAGTAACGCGATCATTACACTCGCGGGGCTCGAAGGCCTGGACGCGCATGCGGCCGCCGTGTCGCGGCGTCTAGGCAGCGCGTCATGACGATCGCAGACCTCGTGAGACCCGAGATACGGGCATTGCAGCCCTACGAAGCGGCGCAGCAAGTCGATGACACGATTCGCCTCAATGCGAATGAGGCGCCATGGTCGAACGCTGCAGATCGTTTTCGCCGTCCGCTGAATCGTTACCCTGAAATTCGGCCGGTGGCGCTGGGGGAGTCGCTTGCAAGGTATTTTGGCTGCGATTCAGATCGCCTGCTCGTCACCCGCGGCACGAGCGAAGCGATCGATCTCCTGATTCGTGCATTTTGCCGCGAAGGACGCGACAACATTGTCACCACGTCTCCGACGTTTTCCATGTATGCACACTATGCGACCGTGCAGGGTGCGTTCGAACGGTCAGTGGAGACACGCGCAACCGATAACTTTGCCGTCGACATCGATGCCCTGCTCGATGCTTGTGACGACAGCACGAGACTGGTCTTTGTCTGTACACCGAACAATCCCACCGGCACCGTAATACCCCGCCCCGCACTCATAGAACTGCTCGAACGCCGTGGCGAACGATCGGCTATTGTCGTCGACGAGGCCTACATCGAGTTTTCCGACGAAGTCTCGACGGTCGAACTTTTACAACAACATGACAATCTTGTCGTTCTCAGGACGCTGTCGAAAGCGCTGGCATTTGCCGGCGCGCGTTGTGGTGCGGTCATGGGGCCGGTCGACGTTGTGCGGCTGCTGAACGCGATTCAGGCCCCCTACGCGATGTCGACACCAGTGGTCGAGTGTGTCGAGGATGCGCTGCAAGCGGCGGGCCTCGATGAGGCAACGCGGAGTATTCAATCGCTTGTCCGTGAGCGCCGACGACTGATGGACGCCGTACGCCAGTTCGGATTCGTTGAACACGTCTGGCCGAGTGCAGCGAATTTCTTTCTTGTCAGAGTTACCAACAGCGGCGCCGTCATGCGGTACAGCGAACAGGAACGCGTGTTGCTGCGGAACTTCGACGGCAGTCTCGCAAACTGCATCAGGATCACCGTGGGTGACCCCGACGAAAATGACCGCCTGCTACGCGCTTTCGAACAGATCGAGGCAAGCCGGAAATGAGTACTAAAGTACTGTTTATCGATCGTGACGGCACGTTGATCGAGGAGCCTGACGACAATCAGGTCGACGCACTCGACAAAGTCAGGCTGGTGGGCGGCGTAATTCCGGCGTTGCTGGAACTCGCTGACCACGGATATCGTTTCGTCATGGTCAGCAATCAGGATGGGCTGGGGACAGAGGTGTTCCCGAGCGAACACTTTCAGGCATGCCACGATCATGTGCTGGCTCTGTTCGAATCGCAGGGGATCGTATTCGAAGAAGTATTTATATGCCCGCATTTCGAGGAAGACGGCTGTGATTGTCGCAAACCACGGACCGGGTTGCTGACCCGGTTCCTCGCGCGAAACAATATCGACATGCAACGATCCGCTGTCATTGGCGATCGGGATGCCGATATCGAACTTGCGGACAGAATCGGCGTACCGGGATTCATGGTTGCCCCCGCGCGGTCGTACCAAACAAGTTGGGCGGGCATTGTTGAAGCACTGTGTCATGCGGAGCGCGTCGCGTCCGTCGAGCGTAGTACACGGGAAACGAACATTCGTGCCCGGGTAAACCTCGACGCCGAAGGCCGTATCGATGTCGATACGGGTATCGGGTTTTTCGACCACATGCTCGAACAGATCGCCAGGCACGGCGGTCTCAGTCTCGATCTGCAATGCAGCGGCGACCTGGCGGTTGACGAACATCACACGGTTGAGGACACCGCGATCGTACTCGGTAATGCCCTGAAACAGGCGCTCGGGGACAAACGTGGCATTGGTCGCTATGGTTTCCTGTTGCCCATGGATGAAAGTACGGCACAGGTTGCTCTCGATCTGTCCGGTCGCGGCAGCTTTGCATTCGATGCCGAATTCCCCCGCAGCAGCGTCGGCAATTTGTCAACCGAAATGGTTGAGCATTTCTTCCGTTCGCTCGCCGAAGCATTGGGCGCTGCATTACATGTTTCGGTGCGCGGGGAAAACACCCACCACATGGTAGAAGCCTGCTTCAAGGCCGTCGGCCGGAGTCTGCGCCAGGCAATCCGGCGCGAAGGCACGGAGCTTCCGACGACCAAGGGCACGTTGTAAGAGCATGGCGACGCCCGTGGCGATAATCGATAGCGGTGGCGCCAACATCGCGTCCCTGCTCCACGCCCTCGAGCGCATTGGCGTGAGTGCGACATTGACGACGGACGCGACCGTTATCGAGACGGCCGGACGCGTGATCCTGCCAGGCGTCGGTGCCGCCGGCGATGCCATGCAGCGACTTCGTGAGCACCGCTTGATTGACGTCATTCGAGGCCTGAAGCAACCGGTGCTGGGCATATGCCTTGGCATGCAATTGCTTGCAGACGCATCGGAAGAGGAGGACGTCGAGTGCCTCGGAGTTATTCCAGGCGTTGCGACGCGCCTGCCGGCAGAGACAGGCTTCCCAGTACCGAACATGGGCTGGTGCCCGGTCGAGAAAATCGCAGAACACGAACTGCTCACGTCGGTCGAGAATGGCAGCTATTTTTACTTCGTTCACAGCTACGCTCTTCCCATTGCCGACAATACTCTGGCAACTGCACGGCACACTGATACGTTCTCCGCGATCGTCGGTCTCGATAACTTCGTCGCCGCCCAGTTTCATCCCGAACGTTCTTCGGCAGACGGAGCCCGATTGCTCAGGAGTTTCATTGGAATGGGATCGTGAGAATCATTCCCGCGATCGATCTGCAGGGGGGCAAGTGTGTGCGCCTATACAAAGGTGATTTTGAACGGGTCACCGAGTACAGCGATGAACCGGTGCAGATTGCTCACGCATTCTCAGAATTGCAGGTGCGTGAGCTGCATGTTGTTGATCTGGACGGCGCACGCACGGGCTCGCAGCAGAATCAGCGAGTCGCCCGGCAATTGTGTGAGGAAACCGCACTGAGTGTTCAACTCGGCGGCGGCATTCGGGATAGCGATACGGTTCGCCGCTGGTTGGCGAGCGGAATTTCGAGATGCGTGATCGGCAGCAAGGCGATCACCTCACGCGAGCAGGTCTCGGGCTGGTTCGACGAGTTCGGACCGGAGCGCATCGTATTGGCGCTCGATGTTGCGATGGATAACGCCATACCGATCGTCGCCACACACGGCTGGACCCGTTCGAGTGGCACGAGCCTGTGGGACTGTATCGACGAATACGCGAAAGTCGGTGTGCGTCACGTACTGTGCACGGACATCAGCCGTGATGGCGCAATGGCAGGACCGAACCTGGAACTCTACGCCGAATTCGTCAGCAGGTATCCCGCGCTTGAATTGCAGGCATCGGGCGGCGTCCGCGATATCCGGGATATCGAAGCACTAAGCGATCTCGGCGTGCCTGCCGCGATCAGCGGCAAGGCAATGCTCGACGGCAAAATCAGCGCGGCGGAGGTGGCGACATTCCTGCAAAGCGCATAATTCCGTGCCTTGACGTCCGTGACGGCGTCGTCGTCAAGGGCGTTCAGTTTCGACATCACCGCATCGTCGGCGATATCGTAGAACTTGCATCACGGTACCGTGACGAGGGCGCCGATGAGCTGGTCTTCTATGACATCACCGCCAGCCCGGACGGCCGGACGGTCGACCGCAACTGGGTCAGTCAAGTGGCCGCCGTCATCGACATTCCATTTTGCGTGGCCGGCGGCATACGTAGCGTTGCCGACGCCGAAGACGTTCTTAACAAAGGCGCCGACAAGATATCGATCAATTCGCCGGCACTCGGGAATCCCGGATTGATTACGCAACTCGCGCGCCGTTTTGGCTCGCAATGCGTGGTCATCGGCGTCGATAGTCGTGAGCAAAATGGCGACTACGACGTGTATCAGAACAGCGGCGATCCCGACAAGATTTCGGCGGCGCAACGCCGAACGACGGACTGGATCAAAGAAGTGCAGGACCGGGGCGCCGGTGAGATCGTTCTCAATTGCATGAACCAGGATGGAGTCCGAAAAGGCTATGACATCCGGCAATTGCAGGGCGTGCGCGAAATCTGCAAGCTGCCGCTGATAGCGTCAGGCGGCGCCGGCGCGGTCGAACACTTCCGCGATGTTTTTCGTACGGCCAATGTCGATGGCGCACTCGCCGCCAGTGTCTTTCATGAAGCCGAGATCGATATTCGCGATCTGAAGGACTACCTCACCGCCAACAGCATCGAAATGCGCAGTTGAGGAGAAACACTTGAACCAGAATGAGCTCGGATTTCTCGTGACACTGGAAACCGTTATCCGGGACCGGCTGCAAAACCCGGATAGTGACAGTTACACGGCGAGCCTCGCGGCCAGTGGCAGCAAACGAATTGCTCAGAAGGTCGGTGAAGAGGCCGTGGAACTGGCGCTGGCCTCTGTAGCGGGTAATCGCGCGGAAATACTTAACGAGGCCGCCGACCTTATCTATCACCTCATGGTGCTATTGAATGCGCAGGATATGCGCCTCAGTGAGGTCGTTGCGACGCTCGAAGAGCGTCACAACGGATAACAATCCCGGTTATGCCTTGTTGAGCGCCATGACTTTCTGATAGGCAGGCCGCGCAAGGCAGCGATCGGCGTATGCGTTGAGCAATTCCGAGTCCGGCAACATGTCGAACATGCGCAGAAAAACGGTACTCGAACCCAGCATGACATCAGCAGCCGTAAAGTGTTCGCCCAGAATCCAGGTCTTGCCGGCAAGGCCTTGCTGCAACGTTTCGATCATGAGATCAAAGTCACCCCAGCCTGACCGAAACCTGTTGGTTTCCGCACCACTGAACTTCTCGGACATCGACGGCTCGATGACTGCAGGTGTATACATCAGCCAGTAAAGAAACTTGCCGCGTTGCGGATCATCGATTGCGGGCGCAAGGTCTCCGGCACTGAAACGATCGGCCAGGTACAGACAGATCGCAGCCGACTCAGACATCTTCACATCGCCATCCACGAGTGCAGGCACCTTGCCCATCGGGCTCGCGGCCAGAAATTCTTCGCTGTCCTCTCGTTCCACATTACGAATATCGATGAGTTCGAGTTCGTAATCGACGCCGGCTTCCTCGAGCATCCAGAGCGCACGCGCTGACCGCGTTTGCGGTGACCAATACAGTTTCATCGCCGCCTTCCTTTTTCAGATGACAACTTCGGGCGCCACTTCGCGGCGATTATATTGCGAACTCATGACGTAACCGTATGCCCCGGTGTTTGCGATCAACATGACATCACCCTCGCTCGATGGCGGCAACAGCCGGTCCGTTCCGAGTCGGTCGCCGGTTTCACAGATAGGTCCGACGATCGTGGCCGTCTCACTGGGCGCCTCGCCAGCCCGGCTCAGGTTCACGATCTCATGATAAGAGCCATACAGCGCCGGCCGGATCAGTGAGTTCATGCCGGTGCCAACGCCGATGTAGCGCATTTCGCCTTTACCCTTGACCTGTGTGACATGGGTCAGCAGTACGCCGGCGCGTGCGACGAGATAACGGCCTGGCTCGATCCAGAGCCGGTATTGTGGATAGCTTGCGCGAACTTCGGCGAGCAAATCGTCGAGACGCTGCAAATCGAATGGCCTGTCGCCGGGTTTCTCGGCAACGCCGATGCCGCCGCCCAGGTCGATTGTCGAGACGCCCGGGAATCGTTGTGCCACCTCGACAAGTTCGGCCGCAACATTGCGCCAGTTATCCGGATCCTGCACCCCGCTGCCGCTGTGGGCGTGAATGCCGACGATTTCGACGCCCACGGCTGTTGCCAGTTGTTGCAGTTCGTCAACTTCGAACAGCGGGATTCCGAACTTCGAATGTACACCGGCCGTCCTGACGTGTTCGTGATGCCCTCGCCCCTGGCTGGGATCCATGCGTGCAAAAATCCTCTGGCCGGCAAATACCTCCGGCCAGGCTTGCAGGGGGTACAGGTTATCGAGCGTGACGAGAAGCCCCTTGTCGAGCGCCCAGGCGTACTCGTCCCTGGGAGCGAAGTTCGGCGTGAACAGGATACGCTGCAAGTCGAGGTCGGGAAGCACCTGCTGCAACCACTCGACCTCACCCGGCGACACACACTCGAAATCGACACCCTCGGCGTCGAGCACTCTGATGATTTCGGGGTTGAAATTCGCTTTGACCGCGTACAGCACCCGATCGACGCTTGAAAGTCCGAGCAACACCTGTGCCGCGGCGCGTACGCTGTCAGCGTCATAAACGTAGGCATTGAGCTTCTTCGAGGCCACTTGCAGCAGTTGCTCGCGTTTCTGCAGCCACCAAACGTCTGCTCTGCGCACGACAGTTGTCTCCGCGCGGAACAATTGCTCCCAACTGGCTCCGAATGCGGGACTGCCTCCGGTCTTGCGGATGATCGAGGCATGCAACTTGCGAACAAGCCTGGTTCCCTGCTTTTCATCGACAACGAAGGTCAGGTTGAGGTCGTTCGCCGCCTGCGACATCAGATGTATGCGTTCTTCCTCGAAGACCTCGAGTGCTGGTGCAAGGCGCGACAGAAAGGTCCGAATCTTGCGACCGACCAGGCTGACCGCCGAGCAGTTCGTAATGAGCCGTACGCGACACAGGGATTCCAGGTCTGCGACGAGAGCCGGGAGCACGTCTTCGGAGATGTCGTCTGCGGTGTCGATGGAGACGGTCACGTTCGTTTCCGACGTGGATACGAGGTCGATTGATACGCCATTGTCGCTGAACGCCGTGAATGCCCGGGCGAGAAAGCCCACTTCATGCCACATACCGACATTGTCCAGGGCGACAAGCGTAAGTCCGTTGCGCATGCAGATGCCTTTGACCTGGGGTTCGACTTCTTGGGTAACCGAGGAGATCACGGTCCCGTCCAGCTCCGGCGCGCTCGTACAACGGACGAACAGCGGGATCCCGAAATGACGCAGCGGCGACAGGCAGCGAGGATGCAGCACCGAACTACCGGCAGACGCGAGTTCCTGCGCCTCGTCATAATGCAGGGCGACGAGCAGGCGCGCGGACGGGACCAAGCGTGGATCCGCCGTGAACATACCCGGAACGTCGGTCCAGATTTCGAGCCTCCTGCCTTGCAACTTCGCGGCAAAATAGGACGCCGAGGTATCCGATCCGCCGCGACCGAGCAAGACTGTCTGTCCCTTTGCGTTGCGCGCAATAAACCCCTGCGTCAGGATCGCTTTGCCAGCCTCGGTGAGCTTCTGTTGCAGCAATTCGTCCGCTTCGTGGTCGCAAGTTGCCGACAGGAAGTCGCGGGTTTGCGCGCGATTCGAACGACGCGAACTGGTCAGCAGTTCGCGTGCATCCATCCACGCCACGGGGAGCCCGGCGCTATTAAGATATGCAGCGCCCAGGCGCGTCGCCATCAATTCCCCGAGTGCCATGATGCGGACGCGTACGCGCACGCTGACTTCGCGAACCAGCCGAATGCCCGCGATCAGCTGATCGAGTTCGTGCAACGACTCGTCGAGTAATGCGGGCCCATCAAGGTCGAGATCATCGGCAAGCTCATAGTGCCGTTGGCGAATATGCTCCAGGCCCTCGGTAGCCCCACCACTTTCCGCCAATTCGAGCAATGCCGCCAGAGCATTCGATACGCCCTGCAATGCGGAATGCACGACGACCGGTTGCAGTCCCGCATCCAGTCGATTCCGAATCAGCTGTGCGATGGTCGCCCAGTTGGCCGCAGTCGACACGCTGCTGCCACCGAATTTCATGACGACCCAGGGCGAATCCGCGATGTCCGCCGGCGCGCCCAGCGCGTCACTCGATTCGAATTCTGCTTCCCTGGTCATGTCATTGCCGGACCGTACGTATCATGCGCACAAAAAAAACCCGCCAGGTAGGACCTCGCGGGCTCGTTGACAGCGTCCGAACTTTATTACTAGCCGTTACCACTGCCATTGGCGCCCGCGCACCTCTGGCGCGCCATATGTTTTAAGTGTTCTTTCGCATCAGTAATGGCGATGCGTCGGCACTTTACGCGGACGTCGGAAAATCTCATGTGCGGAGTACAGCGAACCTCGTCGCAAAGGTCAAGTGACCTGCAGTTACTCATCCCACTCGGGCGGGATCGTGACCGCACCTTCAGATGCTGACGCAACCTCGGCGCGGTATTTCGCAAGGGCTCCACGGCGCACCGGTGATGGCGGGCGATGCCACCTGTCGCGTCGTCGTGCTAACTCGCCCTCGTCGACATCGACGTTGATTTGCTTGCTCTGCGCATCGATTACGATCGTATCGCCATTCTCAATCAAAGCAATGGGACCACCGACTGCTGCCTCCGGAGAGATATGACCGACGACAAAGCCGTGGCTCCCACCTGAGAACCGGCCGTCCGTAATCAGGGCGACCTCAGCCCCCAGCCCTCTGCCCATGATGGCACTGGTCGGACTGAGCATCTCGCGCATGCCCGGACCACCTTTCGGTCCTTCGTATCTGACAACGATGATATCGCCGCTCCGCACCGTGTCATCAAGGATTGCCTGCAACGCCTCTTCCTCGGAATGAAACACGCGTGCGCTACCTTCGAAACGCAAGCCTTCCTTGCCCGAGATTTTTGCAACAGAACCCTCAGGAGCCAGGTTGCCGTAGAGTATCGCAAGGTGACTGTCAGATTTGATCGGATCATCAAAGCCGCGGATGATGTCCTGCTCCGCCGAATAGTCTGCGACGTCGGCCAGATTCTCCGCCACTGTCTTGCCCGTTACGGTCATACATTCGCCGTGCAACATGCCCCGATCGAGCAATCGTTTCATCAAGGGCTGAATGCCCCCGATCGCGATCAACTCCGCCATCAGGTATTTGCCGCTCGGCTTTACGTCGGCAAGAACAGGCACTGTTGCACCAATCCGGGTGAAGTCCTCAAGCCCGAGATCCACGTTCGCTTCTCGTGCCATTGCGATCAGATGCAAAACAGCGTTTGTCGAGCCGCCGAGCGCGATGACGACCGTAATTGCATTCTCGAACGCCTCTTTGGTCATGATGTCGAGCGGCTTGATGTCCTTGTCGATCAGATTCATGACCGCGGCACTGGCGCGGCGACAATCCTGTTTCTTTTGTGCGGAGACGGCTTCTTGTGCAGAGCTGTTGGCGAGACTCATACCGAGTGCCTCGATTGCCGATGCCATGGTGTTGGCGGTATACATGCCACCGCAAGCACCGGGCCCGGGAATGGCCGTTTGTTCCACCTCGAGTAATTCCGCGTCGCTTATCCTGCCCCCGGACAGAGCGCCTACCGCCTCGAACACGGATACGATGTCACGTCGTTCGGCGCCCGGCCTTATCGTTCCGCCGTAAACAAAAACCGCCGGTCGATTGAGCCGCGCCATCGCCATGACACATGCGGGCATGTTCTTGTCGCAGCCCCCGATTGCGACCAGGCCATCAAAACCTTCGGCCGCCGTCACGGCTTCAATTGAATCGGCAATGATCTCGCGGGACACGAGCGAATAGCGCATGCCTGGCGTACCCATCGATATGCCGTCGGAGACGCTGATCGTATTGAATATAATGCCCTTACCGCCGGCCTCGTCCGCCGCCTGTGCGGCTTCCTCGGCGAGGCTGCCGATATGCATGTTGCACGGAGTGACCATGCTCCAGGTCGATGCAATTCCGATCTGCGGGCGTCGAAAATCTTCCTCACTGAAACCGACGGCGCGAAGCATGGCACGACTGGGTGCCTGTTCATTGCCATCGACGACGACGCGGGAGTAACGACGCAGTTCTTTTTCGCTCATTGCCTTTGCCCTGAAAGACGTAACACGCAGCGGCCAACGCATGGCCGGAGCGGCAGTCTAGCAGTGAATGGCAGCCTGACGAAGCGCTTGACGTTACGGGTTTCGCGCTACTGGCTAGGCGCCGTCATCATCACGGATCATAATCGCGACGCGATGATAGACATTGATGTCGGCCAGCGAATCTCCCGTCGACAACTCGACAACGAAGGCCTCGTCGCCCTCGAATGCGCTGTCTTGCACCAACGGTATGAGTAGCCGCGCAGAGCGCTGGCCTGGGCCGAAGTGGATCGAGTAATTGCCGGGCGGAAAGTAGTCCTCTCCGGCCGTCGCAGTTACATCGTGAACGGCAAAACCGACGACCACCGACGTGTGGTCGGGATTGAATCGCACCAGGTCGATTTGTACGGCCGGATCGCGCTCAAGCACCGAGACCTGGCTCGGCGCGAACGCGACGGTGTTCGGAGGTAGCCGGGATTCGAATTTTCGCTGGTCATCATCTTCGAGAACGACTTCGATCGAGGCGAGTTCCCGTTCGATTGCGGCAGCGTCTGCCACCCGCACGGTCGATTGCTGGTCCGCTTCTCGCAGTGAGTCTGAGGCCATCGACAAAGTAATCCGGGCACGCACTTGGCCGGCCGGGAATTCTGCGATGCCACCGTTGGAAATCTCGAACTGGCCCGAGCGCCAGGGGGAACGATTGCCGCT
>DAOWGY010000294.1 GCA_030641695.1 Gammaproteobacteria bacterium | reverse complement strand
TTTGGACAATGGTTGATTATTTGGACGATCTGGAGCTGAGGTTTTGTCTGCGAGTCAACGCGCTTAGTCGCGTTGTGCTCCTGAGGCGCTTCTTCAGCGGTGTGTCGCGGCTTGGCGATTACCCCGGTTGGGTCATATTCGGTGTCATCTGCGCCGCCGGGCAGGGCGACAACGTCATTCCATTTCTCCTGCAAGCGCTGGCCACCGCCGGCGCCGGTATTCTCGTTTACAAGGTGCTGAAGAAGCGCCTGGTTCGCGAACGTCCGTACGTGACACATGGCGAAATTGTCTGCGGCGCGGCGCCTCTCGACCGCTACAGCTTCCCGTCCGGCCACACGCTGCATGCGATCAGTCTGACGGTTCTGTACGGCGCTTATGAGCCGATGATGCTCGTCGTGATGGCCCCGTTCGCTGCCCTGGTCGCCGCATCCCGGATTATCCTGGGGCTGCACTATCCCAGTGACGTGCTCGTGGGCGGTAGCGTCGGTGCAGTGATTGCGACTGCAAGCCTTGCGCTGGTGAGCTAGGCCGGAAGACTAGGTCAGAAAACGACTCCAGGCGACCGTCGCCCAGACGGCAACGACCAACATCAGACTGACAAAAACGGCCGCGGAGCCGAGGTCCTTGGCGCGTCCTGACAGTTCATGGGGCTCGTCGCCAACGCGGTCGACCGCGGTCTCTATCGCCGAATTCAGAAGCTCGACTATGAGCACGAGCAACAGCGGGGCGATCAGTAACAGGCGCTCGTAGCTGCTGCGGCCCAACCATAGTGCGGTCAACGTCATCAGCAGTGCGGCTGTCAGCTCCTGACGGAACGCGCTCTCGTGCTTCCAGGCATGCGCGAGACCCTGCGCTGAATACCGCATCGCCAGAATCAGCCGCTTCAGACCTTTGTTTCCGGGTTTACTCAATTCTGCTTCTCTAATGCTGCCCGGTCATTGTAATGAAACCGGCAGCAACTGCTAACTCGAGGTTTGCTGCCCTCAGGTTGCGCTTGACTGAGCGTCGATCTCGCCCAATGATTGCGGTGTAAGTCCAGCCTGCGACAACAACTAAAAAACGGAGAGTAACCGGCCTTGCTCAGAGCCCGGCAGAAAATCGGCAAGTACAGAATTCTCGGGCGAATAGCGTCGGGTCCGCTGGCCGATGTGTATCGCGCCTATGACACGATCCAGAAAAGACGCGTTGCGCTCAAGATTCCCAAAGAAGATCACCATACGGGCGACAAGGAATTTCTTCACGAAGTTCGGGTTGCAACAAAGTTGCAACACCCGAACATTCTCTCCGTATGGAACGCGAGCTACATCGACGATCATTTCGTCATTGCAATGGAGCTCGGCGACGAATCGCTGGCTGATCGCGTCGAACGTCGCATTTCGACGGCCCGGGCGCTCGATCTCGCCGCTCAGGCGATTGCCGCGTTGGCTCATGCACATGAGCACAAGGTCATACATTGCGACATCAAACCCGAGAACTACATCCTGTTCCCCGGCAATCGACTGAAGTTGTGCGATTTCGGTTTCGCCAAGATCAGCCTGCGCACGCTGAAGGCTTCGGGCTCCGGCACGATCGACTACATTGCACCGGAGCAGGCAATGGGACGGCCGAAGTTCCAGTCCGATGTTTTTTCACTCGGTATCGTCCTGTACCGGCTATTCTCCGGCAAGTTGCCGGAGTGGCCGTTTACATGGCCGATGGTGGGCCACGATCGCCTGACCGCGAGAGTTCGGCCGGAACTCATCGAGATGCTGAGAAAGGCGACTCAACTGGATCCGGCAAAGCGCTACCGGGACGCCGTGCAGATGCAGGCCGCATTCGAGCAATTGCAAAGCCATGCAAGGCGGCAAAAACGCAGCCGTGCGCGCAGTGATCGCAAGGCCGGTTCTACCTGGCGGCGCCTGCAATGGCGCGAATTCCAGCGGCAATTCAGGAAAACGCTCGATACCCGCCATCAATGCCGTCACTGTGAAGGACCTGTTGCGGAGAACATGCAGGCCTGTCCGTGGTGTGGCTTCGACAATCCGGCGCGCAGTTCGGAGTCGACGATGCCGTCGAGCTGCCCGCGCTGCGAGCGTGGTGTCAAGAACGACTGGGATTACTGCCCGTGGTGTTACGGACCCGGTTTTGTCGAGGAGACTACGCGCCGCTACCCCGACAAGCGGTACATGGCTCGATGCAGCAACAAACGCTGCCGCGGCGAACTGATGCCGTTCATGCGCTATTGCCCGTGGTGTCGCATGAAGGTCAGGCGCGCCTGGAAATTGCCGGGCAGTCGTCATTGCTGCAAAGCATGCGATTGGGGAATTGCGCGCGAATTCTGGAATTTCTGTGCCTGGTGCCGGGAGCCGGTGCGGCGCGCATAGCCGCAACCCGGGACCACATCTTGTCGAATTTCATTGACGACTTGCTTGTACTTGACGGCGCTATCGAGCCCGATCAGCAACACGCGCAGGTCGGCGGTGGTTCCGTGGTCGCCTATACATCGCGTGCGCCGGACAAGGACACCGAAAACGAAGATACAGTAGCCGTGATTCCCTGGGGGCCGCAGGCGGCCGTATTCGTTGTGGCGGATGGCGCCGGCGGATTGCCGGCCGGCAAACGCGCCTCCATGACCGCCGTAACGTCTCTGGCAGAGTCGCTCGCCGTTGCGATGGCCGAAACGATGTTACTGCGCACCGCGATCCTCAATGGTATCGAAGCGGCAAACGAAGCCGTCAAGGGCCTGGCCAACGGCTCAGCCACGACAATGACGGTGGTTGCGATCGAGGGACTGCTGGCTCGCTCGTACCAGATCGGCGATTCGGAAGCGATGGTCGTCGGCCAGCGGGGGCGCATCAAACTGCAGACGACGGCACATTCACCCACCGGATTCGCAGTCGAGGCGGGGTTTCTTGATGAACGTGAAGCACTGCATCATGAAGAGCGGCACCTGGTGTCAAATTTCCTTGGCACGAACGACATGAGTATCGATGTTGGTGCGCCCGTGGAGTTACGTCCTCGGGACACGGTGCTGCTTGCAAGTGACGGCCTTACTGACAATGTGCATCTCGACGAGATTATCGAGCATGTGCGCAAGGGGCCGCTGCAATCCTCCGCTGCTGCTATCGTCGACCTGGCCCGGCAAAGAATGTCAGCGGCTAACTCGAGCGACCCGTCAAAACCCGACGATTTGTCACTAATTGTGTTTCGCAAACATCCGCCACGTCGCAGCCGTGCGCCAGAGCGGCCGTGATTCACGACTCTAATGCGCCGCAATACTTAACAAAATCAGATACTTGTTTTCGGACCGAGACAGCGTCACCGCTAACTCGCGGGCAGGGCACGTCGCTATTGATTGAGCATTGCCTGCGTATTATCGTCGTACTGGTGCGGCAACGCATTGCGGTGCGCGATCGCCCCTGAAATTCCAATGGAACTCAGGCAGGCGTTTGGTGCTCAAACTTAGGATTACCGGACGATTCGGGAGCTCGCTGTCCTAACAAGCCGGGCCTCGATTCTCGCCACCGAGAGGCGCATGACAATGAACCGAAAACAATCAGCCAAATCGAGTTTCACGTGGCTCAGGCCATTCCTGCTCGTCATGACCGCGACGCTGTTTGTCGCCGGCTGCCAATCCTCTCCTATCCAGCCACCCGGCGCGCCCCCACCGCCATCCGGCGGTATGCCGCCCCCACCGGGCGGTGGTTCTTCCGGCGGTGAGTCTGGTGGAGAGTCCGGTGGAGAGTCCGGTGGTGAGTCCGGTGGTGAGTCTGGCGGTGAGTCAGGTGGTGGCTCCTCGGGTGGTGGCGAGTCCGGTGGCGGCGAGTCCGGCGGCGGTTCGTCGGGTGGTGGTGAGTCCGGTGGAGGTTCATCCGGCGGTGGATCGTCCAGCAGTGGAGGCGCTTCCGGTGGTGGTGGCCAGTCCGGCGGGGCTGCCAGCATTCCACAGGTCGATTTCCCGATGCCTGGAGGACTCCCCGGCATGGGTGGTGGCGGTGAAGGCGCCGATGGCGAGGGAGGCGACGGTGCCGCAGATGGCGATGGGGACGGTGAAGGCAGTGGTGAATGTGGCGACACGGGCCAGTTGCCCGGTGGCGTAGGTGGTATGGGTCAGGCCGGTGAATGCCTGGGCGGTGGCGGTGGCGCCAGCGACTCTGCCGAGTCTGAAAGTGCAGGCGGCGGTGCCGAAGCGAGTATGGAAGGTGGCGGCGGCGAAGGCGCGGGTGAAGGCGGCGCAGCAGGCGGTGGTGG
This sequence comes from Gammaproteobacteria bacterium, assembly GCA_030641695.1. Classification (GTDB taxonomy): domain Bacteria; phylum Pseudomonadota; class Gammaproteobacteria; order Steroidobacterales; family Woeseiaceae; genus UBA1847. Next base: position 7,284 of record DAOWGY010000294.1, on the reverse strand, counting down.
TGACGGTACCGGCACTGGTGGCGCCGGCAGCGCCGGGCAGTTCCCAGGTGAGTCGGACGCCGAGCGGGCAGAACGCCTGGGACGGGAACTCGAAGAATCTATTGGCGGATTTGATGAAGTATTGAGCGAAGAACAGCGCGAGATCGCATCGGTCGGCCGCAATACCGAGGGCTTCGGTGGTGGCGGTGGCTCGGGCGGCGGCGCCGGAGGTATCAGCCTCGGTGAACAGGCGGCTGGCGGAACCGGTGCAGGCTCGGTTGCAGTAGTCAATCAGCCCAACCAGCGGCGTGAATCGCCCGTCGTCGGCATGAGCGAAGAGGAAATTCAGGAGCGCACGCCGGACGACATACCGGTGATGGTCGACGATGACATCATCGCGAGACAGTTACGTGAAGCGGCGCTGGCGGAGGAAGACGAGCAGTTGCGTGAGCGCCTCTGGGAGGAATATCGCAAGTACAATGGAATCTAGTACCCAAAAAGACAATAAGGAAGCGAATTGCGACACATGAAGAGACTATTGCTGCGGAGCCCAGCGCCGCTCATTGCCCTCGCCTGTATTGCAGGGCAGGGCTGTACCGTCAACGAAGTCATAACAGCCGAAGAAACGGAACTGGTCATCGCCGAGGAAACGGTCGATGAGTCCATGCTCCTCGACATCGGCATCGTCGAATTCGACGACGGCGTAGCAGATGACAATGATCCGGCCGATTCGGGGGTATACGAAGAGATCAGGGGCGCCGAGGCGCGTTACCTGCCGTACCATCTGAAGACGACTCTGCAGGGTACCGGGCATTGGGGCGCTGTGCGCGTGATCCCGTCGCGCAATGCATTCACGGACATCGTCATCAGCGGCCGTATCGAGAAGTCGAATGGCGAGCATGTGAAGCTCAATGTAGTCATCGAAGATGCGACCGGGCGGCACTGGTATTCGAAGACCTACACTGCCCAGACGGGAATTTCGTCCTACTCCGAACGTCGTGACCGGAGTCAGGATCCGTACCAGAAGCTGTTCAACGACATCGCCAACGACCTGCAGGCCTACGTGGCGGCTATGCCAAAGAAAGAGATTTCGCAGGTCCGGCGCGTCTCGGAGTTGCAGTTTTTCGGCGACATGTCACCGGCGGCCTATGGTGGTCATCTGCAGACCGATGAAGACGGCATTATCTCGGTTGTTCGCTTGCCGGCAGAAAACGATCCCGCCGTTGCGCGCTTGCGCCAGATACGCGAACGTGACCGGCTGGTTGTCGACACCCTGAACGAGCATTACGCCAATTTCTACTACGGTATCGCGATCCCCTATAGCGCCTGGCGCAAGACGTCGCGCGAGGAGGCGATCAACTACCGGCAAGTCAAACGCTCGGCGACATTGCAGACGCTGATGGGAGTGGTCGTACTCGCCGGCTCGCTGGCCGTCGATACCGACAGCTCGAGTTCGTCGAAACGACGCATGCAGCGGAGCATACAGAGCATCGGCATATCGCAGGGCATCGATCAGATATTTGCGGGCTTTTCGCGGCGTTCGGAGGCCTCGCTGCACGTCGAAGCGATCAAGGAACTGTCGGAGTCCTTCGGCTCGGAAGCAGCGCCGATGGTCATCGATGTGGAGGGTCAGACACGCCGCCTCACCGGCACGGCTGCGGCACAGTACGAGAGCTGGCGCCGCCTCCTCAGGGAAATCTACGAAGCCGAAACCGGCTTTCCGACGTCCGTCGAAGTGGGATCGCCCGAGCGCGAAGCTGAACCAATTGGATGAGTGACAGATCACCGACGCGAGAACTCAGTAAAGGAACACGGCTCGCCAATCGGTACACCTTGGTCCGCAGCTTAGGCAGAGGAGGCGCGGCCGAGACCTGGCTTGCGACCGATCGCATGACGCGCGCGTCGGTTGCCATCAAGATTCTTGTGGACGAACGCACTGGCGCCGATGCATTGCGGCGTGAATGGCAACTCGCCATTCGTCTGATGCATGCGCACATTGTTCGTGTGTTCGAATTTCACGACGATGACGAGGGCGCGTTCTATAGCCTGCAGTTCATCGATGGCCCGGATATTGGCGTTCTTGCCGGTATGCCTGTTGCTGAGTCGCTACCGCCTGTCGCTCTCATAGCGGATGCCTTGCGCTATGCGCATGCCAAAGACGTTGTCCATCGTGACGTCAAAGCCGGCAACATATTGCTCGATCGCAACGGCGCGCCCTATCTGATCGACTTCGGTGTCGCCGCGATGCGCGGGCAAGACGTCGGCGGGGGTTCGCTGATTGCCGCGAGTCCGCAACAACTTGCCGGCGAGGCGCCGCAAACCGCGGACGATATATTTGCGCTGGGTGGACTGATCTACGAAATTGTCAGTGGCCGCTCCCCGTACGGCTCGACGACGACCGCTGACGACATACGCAACATGCCGCCGCCGTCATTACAGGCCGCCGATGGTTCCGCGGTGCCGTCGGCGCTGCAGGCCCTTGTCGCGCGAATGCTCGACAAAGACGCAGCGCGCCGGCCGGACGCTGCAACCGTTGCGAACGAGCTCGAAGCCATGGGCTTTGTGCCCGCGCCTGCGCCGAAACGCTATACGGCGTCGGCGACGGCGGTCAGCGACGAAGTGATAGAGACCAGCGATACGATCAGGCCTGTACAGCGTCAGCGGCAGGCGGCCGCAGCAACGACCACGACGACAGCGAGCGGTTTGAGCCCCCGTGTGCTCGGCATCAGTTTTGCCGTGTTGTTGCTGATGCTGATCGGCGTCATATTCGTGTTGCCGAAAACCGTTACCCGGCAGGCCCCCGACGCAGAAATCGCGACGCAGGACGAGACGTCTCAGGCCTATGCAAAAGACCCGCAGTCTGACGTCGATTTCAGCGAGAACATCGACGACCTGAGCGGACGCGACCAGCGAGTACAGGACAAGGCCGGGACCGAAGAGGTTCTCGGAGAACTGCTCGCGAAGATGGATACGCTCGAGGGACGTGCCGTGCAGCGCTGGGGCGGACTCAGGTTTGCCCGCGGGCAGGCTGTGTATGCCGAAGGCGACGAAGCTTACCTCGCGCGTGATTATGCGTCAGCGTCTGACAAATACCGCGAGGCGATCGAGATCGTCGAGCCATTGCTCGATGAAGTCGACCAGGTGTTTCGGACGACATTCGAGGAGGCGAAATCGGCCCTCGCTGCGGGCGACACGGTCGAGGCACTGCGTTTGTTCGATCTTGCCGCTGCGATCAGCCCGGGGCATCGCGATGCGCAGGCCGGGCTCGCCCGGGCCCGCAATCTCGAGACGGTGCTTTCACTGACCGATCAGGGTCTGCAGTACGAAAAAGATCTGGAAATGCAAGCCGCCCGGCAGAGTTTTGCGCGTGCGGTCGATCTGGACCCTGAATGGGACCCGGCCCGGGTCGGGCTCGAGCGTGTGCTCGAGACGATCAATCAAATGGAGTTCGACCAGCGCATGACCGAAGGACTGACGTCACTGGCGGAGAGTGACTACCTGGGGGCACGTGCCGCGTTTCGAATGGCACAGCAACTCAAGCCTGGATCGCGGGAACCCGCGGACGGGTTGATGCAGGTCGATCAGGGCATTCGTCTCGATAAATTCGCTGCGCTTGAGCAGCAAGCCCGGTCGCAGGAGCAGGGCGAGGAATGGAACGCTGCGTCTGTCACCTACACGAGCATCCTGGAGCTCGATGACAACCTGATGTTCGCGAAGCAAGGGCTGAATCGCACGCGGCAAATGGAGACACTGCATGACACGCTGGAGACCCTGATCGCGAATCCGGACAGCCTGAGCCGGCCATCGACAATGCAGTCCGGGACCAAGCTGTTGCTTGATATTACGCGCATGGATACCATTGGTCCGCGCCTCGCCGATCAACGCGATGAGTTATCGAGACTGCTGAAACGCGCAGCGACACCGCTCACGGTCAGGTTCGTCTCGGACAACCTCACCGATGTTTCCATCTACAAAATTGGTAAACTCGGCAGCTTCGATACACATGAGCTCGATTTGCGGCCAGGAAAGTACGTCGCAGTCGGCGTACGTCCGGGTTATCGCGATGTGCGCCTGGAGTTTCGTGTTGCACCTGAGATAGACATGCAGTCAATCGTTGTTCGTTGCGAGGAACAAATTTGAGTCTCAACGTTTTCATCAGGGATGTTGAAGGCGAGCGACGAATTGATGCGGACCGTTTGCCGCTACGCGTCGGTACGGGCAGCAACTGCGAGCTGCGTTTGCCTGGTCCGGGCGGCGGTCCTGCCATGTTGCTCGACTTGCTCGACGATGCGCCGTTCGTGCAGCCCGTTGGCCGTGACAAGTCGATGGCGATCAATGGTGAGTCGCTGGTCGCGAGCCGGCGCCTGGTGGACGGTGATGAGCTGCAGTTTTTTGGCAGCCGCATCGGTGTCCGGTTGCAGGATGACCGATTAACGCTCGAGGTCCGGCTCGAGGACAGCGCCTACGTTACGCAACCACCTGAACTCGGCGACGCCGGCGATCAGGCCGCTGAAGAGACCATTGCTCCAACCGCTTTCAAGCGTGCGGCCGAGACACGCGCGGCTGCTGCCGATGCGTCGAAACATGGTTCGCTGCGCACGATCATCGGTATCGGTCTGGCCGTATTGCTGACGGTATCATTCCTGTTGTTTACATCGAAATCCGTCAAGTTCGAGGTCTCTCCCGGCGAACCGGACGATTTTTCGATCAGCGGCGGCTGGTTTCGCCTGCCGCTGGGCGATCGGACCTTGTTGCGCAAGGGCAGCTACACCGTGCAGGTCTCGCAGCAGGGTTACTACGACGTAACTCAGAATTTCGATGTCGGTGATGAGCAGAGCGTCGTCATCGAAATCAGCATGCGGAAGTTACCTGGACACGTTACGGTCGTGACCAGTCCGCCGACCGAAGCGGTAGTATCGATCAATGAAAGCCAGGTAGGCCCCGCGCCCTTCGGGCCGATCGAATTGCAGCCGGGCGAGCATAGTATCAGTGTCCGCGCGGCGCGATATTTGCCATTCAGCGGGGTTGTAAGCGTGCCTGGCCTCGGCATGCACGAACAACTGAGCGTGCAACTGGTACCGCGCTGGGCGAATGTCGAAATCACCTCGCAACCGGAGGGGGCGAGGATACTGGCAGGCGATACCGAGGTTGGCCGGACGCCCGCGACGATTGAACTTCTCGAGGGAACCCATCAGATCAGTGTGGTCAACGACGGCTTTCGTGCCTGGGACGGCACGATCGTCGCTGCGCCGAATGTCGACCAGGCCTTGCCGCTTATTCGTCTGCAGCCGGCCAATGCGAAACTGCTCGTCAATTCGATCCCGCGCGGCGCCAATGTCACAGTGAATGGCCGCTATCGCGGTCAGTCGCCCATTACCCTCGACCTCGCGCCGGACATCAACTACGACATCGGTCTTTCCAAAGCCGGTTACGGCGCCACCAGTCGCAAGGTGCGCCTGGCGGCCGCGGCCAGCGATACCATTACCCTGGACCTGACGGCGCGGGCGGGCTCACTCACCGTGAACGTACAGCCGGCCGATGCAACCGTGTATGTCGACGGCCGCGCCCGGGGCACGGGGAGCACGACACTGCGGCTGAGCTCGGCGCCGCACCGGGTCGAGGTTCGCAAGAGCGGCTACGAGAGCTGGTCACGGACCGTGACGCCACGCCCGGGATACCCGCAAACAATGACTGCGCGCCTGCGCTCGCTCGAGGCGATAGCGCGCGAATCGGTCGCCCTCGAGCGCACGACGGCGGCAGGCCAGGTCATGCGCCTGGTGGAGCCCGGTACATTCACGCTGGGCTCGTCCCGTAGCGAGCAGGGCAGGCGCGCCAACGAAGTCATCGTGCCCGTGAAACTGACGCGACCGTTTCTGATCGGCGTAAAAGAGGTAAGCAATCGCGACTTCGCCCAATTCCGGGAGAACCACGATTCGGGTGCGGATATCCACGCGTCGATGGCGGGCGACAACAATCCGGTCGCCAGAGTCAGCTGGGCCGATGCGGCGCAGTACTGCAACTGGCTCAGCGCACGTGAAGGACTGACGCCCGTCTACAAGGAGGAATTCGGCGAGTGGGTGGCAATCCGGCCATTCCCGGAGGGTTACCGGCTGCCGACCGAGGCTGAATGGGTCTGGGCGATTCGCTACCAGGGCGGGCAGGGCGTGCTGAAGTTCGGCTGGGGCAAGGACTGGCCGCCACGCCGAGATGCCGGCAACTATGCGGACAAGTCCGCCGCGGACCTGGTGCCCTCGATTATCCCGAGCTATGACGATGGCTTCGCGTCGACGGCGGAGGGCGGCAAGTTCCCGGCCAGCGCGATCGGAATTTTCGACGGCGCCGGCAACGTCGCCGAATGGGTCAATGATTTCTATACCGTGCCGACACCGGGAATCACGACCCCGCTCGTGGATCCTCTCGGTCCGGAGCGCGGTAACAGCTTCGTGATCCGGGGTTCCAGCTGGCGTCACGCCGGTGCGACGGAATTGCGCCTGTCCTATCGCGACTATGGTGTCAAAGTACGCTCCGATGTCGGCTTCCGCGTGGCGCGAAACGCCGACTGAATTTCGTGCGACAATTGCGGCCGGCTGCGGTCAAAGACCAGTGATATGACGGAGGACCGCCAATGCATCGTTTCTTGCTGACGACATTGCTGATAGTGCTGCCGGGCATGATCGCCTGGTCGCAGGATGCCGAGCCCGCTGATGAAGCCGAGGTTGCGGAAACGGTGGCCGAGGCTCCGGTCGACGAGGAGGAACTCGAGGACGACGATTCAGACCTCGATGAGGGAAGCTATGCGGACGCCGAAGAAGAGGACTTCGTGCCGACCGAGGACATTCCCACCGACCAGTCGATTCCTTTCCCGACGGACATCTAGTGGTCCAACAAGGGGCCCACTGGTCCTGCCTGGATTCTTTTACTACTGACGCTGACTATTTATGAATAAGAAAAATATTCCCGTTGAGTTCGTTTTCCAGATGTTCGCACTGATCATCTCGATAATCGTCGTGCACGCTTTTTACGTTTCACTGGTGCGGCCGAACGCTGCGCAGATCATCGAGGAGCAGAATATTGCGGCGGCCGCCGATCCGAGCTACGTGCGTGAGCGTCGGGTTGCGGTGCTTATCAAGGATATGGAGCAGGAGGCCTGTTTCATTCTTATGTTCTGGGCTCTGGCGATTATGGGCTACAAGGCCGTGACAATCGTCGGCGAGCGACGATTACTCGATGTCGATCTGGTGCCCGTTGCGGAAGGGATGCGAATACTGCCGGAGGACACGCGCGAATTTTCGCGCCAGGTAGAAC
>DAOWGY010000182.1 GCA_030641695.1 Gammaproteobacteria bacterium | reverse complement strand
GAAAAGGAAGATGCGCGCCTGATCGGCCAGTTTGGTGTCGGATTCTATTCGGCGTTCATTGTTGCCGACCAGGTCGTCGTCGAGAGTCGGCGCGCCGGCCTGCCCGCGGAAGAGGGTGTGCGTTGGGAGTCCGATGGTCAGGGCGAGTTCACGGTCGAGAGCGCAGCAATCGACGTCCGTGGTACGCGAGTCACGCTGCATCTGAAAGACGAGGAATCCGGGTTCGCGGAGCCGATGCGCCTCGAGAACGTGATTCACAAGTATTCGGACCATATCGCGTTCCCGGTCACGATGATCGGCAAAGAAGACGATGCTGAGGCACATAGGATTAATTCGGCGACGGCCTTGTGGACGCGCCCGCGTGCGGAGATTTCCGATGACGAATACAAGGAATTCTACAAGCACCTGTCGCACGACTTCGCCGATCCGCTGCGTTGGAGCCACAACCAGGTCGAGGGTAAGCGCGAGTACACGAGCCTCCTTTATCTGCCGGCAAACGCGCCGTTCGACCTGTGGAATCGTGATGCGCCGCGTGGTCTGAAGCTGTATGTACAACGCGTCTTCATCATGGACGACGCCGAGCAGTTTCTGCCGCTTTACCTGCGCTTCGTCAAAGGCGTCGTCGACTCGTCCGACTTGCCGTTGAACGTGTCTCGCGAGTTGTTGCAACAAAACCCCGACCTCCAGGCCATGCGCGGCGCACTGACGCGACGCGTGCTGGACATGCTTGCGAAAATGGCAACGGATAAGGGTGACGACTACCGTGGATTCTGGCGTGAATTCGGCGCCGTGCTGAAAGAAGGTCTCGTTGAGGATGCGGGCAACAAGGACAAGCTCGCGAAGCTGCTGCGGTTCGCGACCACACGCGGCAACGACGCCGATCAGGGCAGATCCCTGGACGACTATGCGTCGGAAATGCAGGAAGGCCAGGACCGGATCTACTATTTGCTTGCGGACAACCACGCGACGGCTGTAGCCAGCCCACACCTCGAACAACTATGCGACAAAGGCATTGAAGTTCTGTTGCTCACCGATCGTATCGATCCCTGGCTCGTCGACGGTCTGGGCGAATACGACGGCAAGCCGCTTGCCGATGTCGGTCGGGAAGGCCTGAGTCTGCCGGAAGGCGATGGAGCGCTTACGCAGGACGTCATCAACGAGGAACACAAGCCGCTGTTGAAAAAGATCAAGCAGGTCCTCAAGGATCGCATCGAAGGCGTCAATGTTAGCCGCCGTCTCGTCGCCTCTCCGGCCTGTGTAGTCGCCGGCGAGGGCGATCTGAATCCGAGCCTGAAACGCATGCTCGAGGCGAGCGGTCAGTCATTGCCGGATAGCAAGCCGATACTCGAGGTGAACATCGGGCACCCGCTGCTCGAGCGCCTGTCGAGCGAAGCCGACGACGGGCGCTTCAGCGCCTTGTCACATATCGTGCTCGATCACGCGCTGCTCGCCGAAGGTACGCAGCTCGAAAATCCGGCGGAATACGTCAATCGCATTAATCGCTTGCTGCTGGAACTTGATTCGGCACGAGACGCAGGCTAAAAAGGCGCCTTATGGCAGACGACAAGCGCAACGACGGCGAACTCCGCTCGAGACTCAGCGACGAGCAATACCGGGTCACCCAGGACAAGGGGACCGAGCGCGCCTTTACGGGCGCATACGTCGATCACAAGGCGGACGGCACCTACCATTGCGTGTGTTGCGCAGCCGAGCTATTCAGCTCCGAGCACAAGTACGATTCCGGGTCGGGCTGGCCGAGCTTCTGGTTGCCGCTCGCCGGCGATGCCGTGCAGACGGTCGCTGATAAGAGCCACGGTATGATTCGGCAGGAAGTCGTGTGCAGCAACTGCGGCGCACATCTCGGGCATGTGTTCGAAGACGGCCCGCAGCCGACAGGCCTGCGCTATTGCGTCAACTCGGCGTCACTCGATTTCGAGGACGGCGAACGATAACGACCCCCCCAATTAGTAAACACAGGCGAAATACCATGATTATGCGCAATACTTTCATTGCATTGCTCGCGGCTGCGCTCGTTGCAGGCTGCATGACCGAAAGCACGGAACCGCAAGCTGCTACGGCGCAAGCTGCCGCGGACAGTGCAGAAGCCAACACACCTGTCGACGAGGAGATAGTGATCATGCCCGGACTGACAATGAAGACACTGAAGAACGGCTATGGCCGGGCGGCCGTCGCCGGCGACATCGCGTCCGTGCATTACACGGGTTGGCTGCATGACGAAAGTGCAGCGGAGGGCCGCGGAGACAAGTTCGACAGTTCCGTCGACCGCGGCCAGGAATTTCCATTTCCGGTGGGAGCCGGACGTGTCATCAAGGGTTGGGACGAGGGCGTCGTCGGCATGCTCATCGGCGAAAAGCGCGAGCTGACGATCGCGCCGGACCTGGCCTACGGCGACCGCGGTGCCGGCGGCGTCATACCGCCGGGCGCGACGCTTATTTTTGAAGTGGAGCTCATGGGCCTCAAGGGCCCGAATGATGGCAGTTAGCGTCTGCGGCTAGGTGCCCGATTTCTGCAATTGCAGATCGCGCGCCTGGCCTATCCAGTCTTCCCGGTAGATGCGCGAGCGAAAGCCCTTGAGGCGCTTGGCCACGCGGTCGATTTCGTACTCACTCATTTCGGCGATCTGGTTGAATTGAAATATGCCGAGTTCGTTGAGCGTTTTTTCGATTGCCGGGCCGACGCCTTTGATCAGCTTCAGGTTGTCGCGTGCGTTGCCGGACTCATGATCATTTAGTTCAGCAACCACGGCTGACGTTTCGATCTCGTCCGGCTCTGAGTCATCGCTATCGAATTCGTCGGCGGCTGACTCGTTCTCCCCGGCTTGTGCCGAATCGTCGTTCTCATCCTCGGCCAGGATGTCGGCGAGGCCGGTTTGGGTCATGTTCATGGGATCATTGGACGCGTCCAGTTCGTCGCCGAGTGCGTCGGGGTCTACGGGCTCGACGCGAGTCTCCTCGGAGTCCAGAGTGCTTTCGAGTTCATCGACGCGCTCTCGTGCGCTTTCGAGTTCCTCCTCGAGGCGAGCGGCTTCCTCATCGCGTTCACGAAATCGTTCCAGCAGCGGCGGCAGCCGGTTTTGCCAGTCTTCCAATTCCCTGCTCAGGCGGAAAATCTTGTCGTCCTTTTCCTTTAATGCTGCCTGCGCCACGCTGCCACGAACTTCCGTATCTTGCATGTCCGAATGCAAGCGATTGCGCTGTTTGACTGCGACCTCGAGATTGCTGCGAATCTCTTTTAGTTCGCGTTGCAACTGGTCACGGCGCCCGAAAGCCTCCTTGAGAGCGTCCGACAGCTCACGTGCGCGGTTTGTTGCATCCGTGCCCGAGGCCTGCATCTGACTGACCTGCTCCATGAGGTTCTTGTTCTGATCGAGCAAGCGCTGGTGCTCGGACCGCTGCGCTTCCAGTTGCTGTTGCCAGCCTTCGTTGACGGCAATTTTCTCCTGGGCGCAACGCGAACCTCGTACGATCCAGCCGATCAGCGCTCCGGCCGCAACCGAGCCAGCAAGAATGGCGATGTGTATGACGGTAATTTCGGGCATGCTGCTTTCCGTTTAGTGAATTCTCAGGATGCGAGTCGTAGCCGGTCCATCTCGGTGAGTACATCGCGTATCTGTTCTACGGCCCAGTCGATGTCTTCCCTGGCGATCGTGAGCGGTGGGGCCAGACGAACGACGGTCTCATGAGTTTCCTTGCTCAACAGGCCTCGCTCCATCAGCAGTTCGCAGGCGGTTCTCGCGGTGCCCAGGGCCGGATCGATTTCAACGCCGATGAACAGGCCGCAACCGCGAACGTCCCTGATCAGCGGACTGTCGATTTCACCGAGTGCCGCGATCAGGTAGTCACCGAGTTCCGCACTGCGCTCCGCCAGGCCGTCCTCGACGAGGATGTTGAGCGCCTCCAGGCCAATCGCGGCCGCCAGTGGATTGCCGCCAAACGTACTGCCGTGGTCGCCGGGCGTAAATACGTCCATGACTTCTTTTTTCGCGAGGAACATGGATACCGGGAATATGCCTCCGCCCAGCGCCTTGCCAAGGATCAAACCGTCGGGGTGCACGTCCTCGTGCTCGCAGGCCAGCAGCTTACCGGTACGGCCCAGTCCGGTTTGGACCTCGTCGGCGATCAGCAGCACGTTGCGCCTGCGGCAGAGTTCTTCCGCCGCCTTGAGGTAACCCGGTGGTGGAAGGACGATACCAGCCTCGCCCTGGATCGGTTCGACGAGGAACGCCGCCGTGTTTTCGTTGATCGCGGCTTCGAGGGCGCCGAGGTTGCCGTACTCCACGAGGCTGAAGCCCGGCGCGTACGGTCCGAAGCCGGCCTTGTATTGCGCCTCGTCCGAAAACGCGATGATCGTGGTTGTTCGGCCATGGAAATTGCCCTTACAGGCAATGATCTCCGCCTTGTCCGCGGCAACGCCCTTGACCGTGTATGCCCACTTGCGGGCTGCCTTGATCGCGGTTTCAACCGCTTCGGCTCCGGTGTTCATCGGCAGGCCCATGTCCTGTCCAGTCAGCTGGCAGGCACGCTCCAGGAACGGACCCAGCTTGTCGGTGTGGAACGCCCTGGAGACGATATTGAGTGTTGCAACCTGATCCTGCACGAGCTTTACGAGGCGCGGATTGGCGTGACCATGACTGACCGCGGAATACGCGCTCATCATATCCAGGTACTTCTTGCCAGACTCGTCCCAGACGTACGCGCCCTCGCCACGCGTGAGAACGACCGGAAGCGGATGATAGTTGCGCGCGCAGTAGCGCGACTCGAGGTCAATGTAGTTGTTCATTAGTAGTCCTGCGTGAGCCCGAAGCGTTCCCCGGCAAAATGCCGAAAAGACCCATAAGGTCATAATTTTACAGTAATAACGCCAGCTCAGGCCAGTAACACGCCAGTCGGGGGGGTGATTCACGGCTTGCGCGCCCGCAGTCAGGCGGTACCTTTGCGGGCAACAGGGGCCCGAGTCCGTTGTCATGTCGGCAGCACATGTCAGCCAAAAACTGTTCATCGATGGGCCGGCCGGTCGTCTGGAGGCCGTCTTCGAGGTGCCCGCGGACGGGCAGTCCCCGGGCAATGCCGTCGTGTGCCATCCACATCCGCAGCACGGTGGCACCCTGCATAACAAGGTCGCACACACGCTGGCACGCGCGTTCGTGCGGCTAGGTTTCGGGGCTCTGCGCTTTAATTTTCGTGGTACGGAAGCGAGTGAGGGGGTGTACGACAACGGCGTCGGAGAACTCGACGATGCGCTGGCAGCCATCGACTGGTTGCGTGCGAATCATCCGGGTGGCCCGCTATGGCTCGCTGGTTTCTCGTTCGGTGCCGCGATTGCGGTCCGCGCTGCCGTGGCAATCGAAGTCAATGGCCTGGTTAGCGTCGCGCCTGCGACCTACCGTTTTGCGAACAGGCTCGACAGCCAGCCGCAGTGCCCGTGGCTGATCGTGCAGGGAGACGAGGACGAACTCGTTGCCGTTGAGGAAACGATCGAGTGGGTGAATGGGCTGGATCCGGGCCCCGAATTGCTCGTGCTGCCGGGCGCTGAGCACTTTTTTCATGGCCGGCTCGTGGAGTTGCGCGAGGCTGTGATGGCGTTCGTCGAAGAAAAAAGGGGTCAGAGTCCTTTTTCCTGAAAAAAAGCCGGGGCGGGCCCCGGCTTTTCTGGTTCGGTGCGTTGCCGCTGGCTCAAACCATGTCTTTGAGGCCTTTCAGCGCGGTCACTTTGACGACCTTGGTCGCGGGCTTGGCTTTGAACATCATCTCTTCACCGGTGAACGGGTTGATGCCCTTGCGCGCTTTTCTTGCTGGCTTCTTCACAACGCGCATTTTCAAAAGACCTGGAACGGTGAATAGCCCCGGGGCACCACGACCGCCAAGGTTCTTCTTGATCTGTCCGTTGAGCGAATCGAACATGGCGGCGACGTCCTTGCGGGTCAAACCGGTGTCCTCGACGATCTTCGCGTAAATTTCTGACTTTGTCGGTGGCTTTTTCGTATTTGCTGCCATGAAAAACTAACTCCCTGAAAAAACAAAGACGGGCCGGGCCCGTCGCCAATAACGGGCTTCGCCCGCGGTCAAAAGCAGCGGGACGATAGCTGAATAGAGCGTTGGACACAACAGTTGTCGCGCTTCTGGAAGCGCTACAACGTCTAGTCGGTATAGAACTGGCGCTTGAAGCGGACTTCGTACGTAGCATCCGCGCCTTCCGGCGTGACAGTGATGTCGAAAATCAACGTCTCGCGGTTGGCGACCGGCGTCTCGCCGATGTAGTAGATTGCGTCCTGTTCGTCGATGCGGCGCATCGTGACATTCTTCAGCTGGCCGGTGAGATTGACCGTCTTGACGGTTACGTCGCCCGGTACGGAAATATTGTCTGCCCCGTGCAGTATAGAAATATTGAGCATCGCGCGGTTCTTGCTGCGTACGATGTTGTAGGCACGGGCAACTTCGGGCGGAAGCTGGTCGGTGGACTGAGCACTGAAGTGAACAACGTGCTCGCCGATGTTTTTCATGGTCTCACCGGCCGGCTGGGCTTCAGGTACTTCTGCGTTCTCTCCGGGGCCCCCGCACGCCGACACGAGGCCGAACAACGACAAGGCAATCAGCGTCTTCTTGTTAATCATGATTCTCGTTTCCCCCTCAGCATGCTGCACGATGACCTCGTCCAAACGTCATTGCGTCGCGTGCTTGAGACTATAAACCATTTGCTGTGCCGCCGGTGCGGCAGTCGTGCGAATTCGCAGTTGCCCATTGACGACATCGAGGACTTCGTTATTACGAGCTCGTGGCTGGACGCGAACCGACAGAATGAGGTCGTCGCCGTGCCGACGCGCAAAACCCTGGCTTGTCGTCATTAAATGGGCAGCATTTTCAGGCCGCTGATCAGTATGCTCAGTGCGAACAGGGCCAGCATCGCAAACAGCGGTGACAAATCGAGTCCGCCCATCGGCGGTAGCAGCTGTCGAAACGGTCGCAGAACAGGTTCGGTCAGTGCATCGATGATCGCCGTCGCCGGGTTATAGGTCGCGGCCGCAAACCAGCTCAAGAGAACCCGAACGACGATTGCGTAGGCAAATAATCGCAACGTCAGAGTAACGAGATTGACCGCTGCCGTGACGGCGATCGGGACGATTCCCAGCGGCCAGGCCTTGATTGCGGCGATCAGCATGATCGTGAGGTATTGAATCGCAAAAGCAACAATGACCGTTGCCGTGTCCAGTCTGCCGATTGGCGGTACGACGCGGCGCACCGGGACGACGAGCGGTGAGGTCAGGCGAAGGATTGCCTGTGCGATCGGGTTGCGAAAATTGGCGCCCATCCAGGGCAGCAGCAGGCGCAGCAACAAGACCAGCAGATACAGGTGCGCTAATGCTGTAATGATAAAGACGATTGCATTGGTGGCGCTGTTGCCCATACGTCAGCCTTGGTTTTTGTTGGCGTCGTCCGCCAGGACGACCGCTCTGTCTCTTGCGGCTTCGAATGCTCGCGCAAAGATATCACGAACGTGATCGGCATCGAGGCTGTCGAATGCTGCCGTCGTCGTGCCGCCCGGAGAGCGCACCCGTTCTATCAGCGACTCCATGGTCTCGTCTTCGGCGTCCGCGATTGCTGCGGCGCCTTTGGCGGTCTCTATCGTTAATATCCGCGCGGCCTGCGCATCCAGACCGAATTCCTGCGCCGATTTGATCATCATGTCGATCAGCAGGTAGAAGTACGCGGGACCGGTCCCGGAAATCGCCGTGACTGCGTCAATATCGGCATCGCTGGCCACCGGCACGACGTGCCCGACGGCCGCAAGAATACGGGTCGCGCGTTCCTTTTGTTCATCGCTGGTGCGCTGATTGGCGAACAATCCCGACGCGCCCAGCCGCAACAGGGCGGGCTGATTCGGCATGATTCGAACGACGGGCAGTCCGCCGCCGAGCCAGGCATCAATGTCACCGGAACGAATGCCCGCCGCAACAGATACGATCAGTGGACGTGTTTTTTGCACCGTGTTCGCGAGGCCGTGGCAAACCTCGCGCATGACTTGCGGTTTCACCGCGAGTACTACCGTATCCGCGCGGCTGGCGACGCCGTCATTCGACTCCTCGATAATAACTCCGGGTAGATCGCGGGCGAGGACGGCGCGTTGTTCGATCGCCGGCTCGGAGATGAGCAGGTCCATAGGCGGATATTTGCCCTCGATAAGCCCTGCGGCGATTGCTCGCGTCATATTGCCGCCACCGATGAAGGCGATGTTGTCATTGCTCATAGTCGTTACTCAGTCCGGTTATCACTCTGGACATTGCGTGGGCCAAAGACGGCGGTCCCGATGCGGACAATTGTCGCACCCTCGAAAATGGCGGCGCGGTAGTCGCCTGTCATCCCCATGGAAAGTGTGTCGGTGGCAATGCCCTGCAGGGCAAGGGATTCCGACAGCTTGCGCAGGCGCGCGAACGGGACGCGCTGCTCGCTGAAATCCGTGCGAATTGCAGGAAGGCACATCAACCCGCGCAATCTCAGTCGTGGCAAATCGGCGACCGCCAGCGCGAGGTCGGCGAGTTCATCTGGCTCGATTCCCGATTTGGCGGCTTCGTCGTCGATGTTGATCTGCAGACAAATATTCAGGTCACCGAGCGCTTCCGGGCGTTGCTCGGACAGGCGTTTCGCCGTCTTCAGCTTGTCGACGGTATGGACCCAGTCGAAATGCTCGGCAACGACCCGGGTCTTGTTCGATTGCAGATGACCGATGAAATGCCAGGTGAGGGCACTTTCTGCCAGTTTTGTGACCTTATCGATGCCTTCCTGGACGGTATTTTCGCCAAAATCGCGTTGTCCGGCAGCGGCCGCCTCGAGAATCTTCTCGAGGGGCTGTTTTTTGCTGACAGCGAGCAGGTGGATCGCCTCGGGCCGGCGCCCAGCATCCACAGCTGATTTGTCCAGCAAATCGCGGATTTTTGGCAAGTTTTCCGTGACTCTAATCACGTTTTGGTCCGGGTGCTTCGCTATACTAGGCTCAATATCGGCCGGGTTATGGTAAGTCCGGCGATCCAGATTGAGGGAGAAAAATGGCCGTCGACGTTGCCCAACTTTTGTCGTTCACGGTGAAGAACAACGCATCCGACCTGCACCTGTCCGGTGGTGTGCCGCCTATGATTCGCGTCGATGGTGACATCAAGCGCGTCAACATGCCGGCGCTGACCCACAAGGACGTCAATAGCATGGTGTACGACATCATGAATGACAAGCAGCGTAAGGACTACGAAGAGTTTCTGGAGACCGATTTCTCCTTCGAAATTCCCAAGCTGGCGCGTTTTCGGGTCAATGCCTTCAACCAGAATCGCGGCTCGGCCGCCGTGTTCAGAATCATTCCTTCCGAGATTCTGACGCTGGACGACCTCGGTGCACCCGGAATTTTCAAAGATGTTTCCATGCACCCGCGCGGCATCGTGCTCGTGACCGGTCCGACCGGCTCAGGAAAGTCGACGACGCTCGCGGCAATGGTGGATTACGTCAATGAGAACAAACCTGATCACATCCTCACGATCGAGGATCCGATCGAGTTCGTGCACGAGTCAAAGAAATCGCTCATCAATCAACGTGAAGTACACCGTGACACCCTGGGATTCAACGAGGCGCTGCGCTCGGCGCTGCGTGAGGATCCGGACGTCATTCTGGTCGGCGAGTTGCGTGACCTCGAGACGATTCGCCTGGCGCTGACCGCGGCGGAAACCGGTCACCTCGTATTCGGAACGCTGCATACCAGTTCGGCGGCCAAGACCATTGACCGTATCATCGATGTATTCCCCGCAGCAGAGAAGGAGATGGTTCGCTCCATGCTCTCTGAGTCTTTACGGGCGGTTATCGCACAGACCCTGCTGAAGAAGGTCGGTGGCGGTCGTGTGGCTGCACATGAAATTATGATTGG
>DAOWGY010000286.1 GCA_030641695.1 Gammaproteobacteria bacterium | reverse complement strand
CGCCGTCGTAATTCGATCCGCACCCGGTGAGCCGATAGCGAGTACGGCGCCGTCGCTGCGCGCCACGCTGGGCGCCATGTTCGACGGCAGGCGCACGCTGGGTTGGCGGGATTCGACATCACGCCGATTCAGTTCGATCTCGCCCAGTCCGTTGTTGAGCCACAGTCCCGTACCCTCGGGCATTTCGCCGCAGCCGTACCCTGCTGATGCGGTAATCGCGCAGCCAACGCCGGAGTCGTCGACGGCCGACGTGTGCACGGTCGATGATGACGACCACTGTGACAGCAGTTGCCCTTGCTGCGCCGCGTGAATCAAATTGGCTGCTTCGCCATTAATATCGTCAGTGAGGTCGAGTTTGTCACGGCGAAAGTCGAGGCAGGCTCTTTGCACTCGCACCAGTCTCTCGAGCGAGGCCCGGTCCCAGTCGCTGGCGTGCAGATCACCGCAGGCGAGCAGCATCGCCGTCAATACGGCGCCACCGACGGCGGGCGGCGGGTTGGTTGCGATATGCCAGGAATCGATATCGGCGACCAGCGCCGGCCTTTCGATCGCCTCGTAGCTCGAAAGATCTTCCATCGTGAGCGCACCACCACCCTCGCGGACGTGATCGCTGATCGCCCGCGCAAGTTCGCCTTCATAGAAGACAGCGGCGCCATCGTCGGCGATTGCGCCAAGACTGTCGGCGAGGTGTGGCACATGAATCAGGCTGCCGCGCTCGTACACATTTCCGTCGTCATCATGCACCGCGTTGTAGCCATCGGTGCTGCGGCTGAAAATAAGGTCGCCGCTGTAGGACAGGTAGTAATTACATGATGCCGACAGAGGAAAGCCCTCGCGTACTGCGGCAATGACCGGCTGAAACAACTCGCGCCACGCGATGCTGCCGTAACCCTGCCAGGCCTTCTCGAGGGCGGCGAGTGCGCCGGGCACGGCCACCGCCCCTGGTCCGACGATTGTCGTTGTCCCGCCGCCGTAATCCAGTCGTACGGTTGTCTTGCCGTGACCGCGCTCACTGTCCGCGAGCCCCAGCCCCGGGACGGCATGGATGCCATCAAACGTGACGGGATCACGTCCGGGCGCCCAGATTGTCACATAGGCGCCTCCGGCAAGCGCACATACGCCCGGTTCCGTGTTCATTGACATGATCGCCGTTGCGAGCGCGCAGTCGACGGCGTTGCCACCCGCGGCGGCCACCTCACGAGCAGCGTCGGCGGCGTGCGCGGATGTTGTTGCGACGGCGACTCGTGACACGAGCGTTACTTCGGCTAGAAGTGAATGACGGAACGAATGCTCTTGCCTTCATGCATCAGATCAAACGCCCGGTTGATATCGTCGAGTGGCATCGTAAACGTGATGAATTCGTCGATCTTGATGTCGCCATCCATGTACTGGTCGACCATGCCCGGCAGCTCCGAGCGGCCTCTGCAACCGCCAAATGCGGTGCCGCGCCAGACACGTCCGGTGACCAGCTGGAACGGTCGCGTCGATATTTCCTGACCTGCGCCGGCAACGCCGACGATGACCGATTCACCCCAACCCTTGTGACAACATTCGAGCGCCGCGCGCATCAGGTTGACGTTGCCGACGCACTCGAACGAGTAATCGACGCCGCCGCCGGTCAGTTCCACGATGACATCCTGAATCGGCGCATCGTAGTCTTTCGGATTAACGGTGTCGGTGGCGCCAAGCTGGGTGGCGAGTTCGAACTTGTCGGCATTGATGTCGACCGCCAGGATGCGGCTCGCCTTCGCCATCGTTGCGCCCTGAATCGCACTCAGGCCCACGCCGCCGAGACCGAAAACCGCGACGGTCGCACCGGGTTCCACCTTCGCGGTGTTCAGTACGGCACCGATGCCGGTGGTTATGCCGCAGCCGAGCAGGCACACTTTTTCGAGCGGCGCTTCCTTGCGAATCTTCGCCACGGCAATTTCGGGCAGCACGGTGTACTCACTGAACGTTGATGTGCCCATGTAATGGAATATCTGCTTGCCATTGAGCGAGAAACGCGAGGTGCCGTCCGGCATTAATCCTTGTCCCTGGGTCATGCGTATCGCCTGACAAAGATTGGTCTTGCCCGACGTGCAGAAATCACACTCGCCACATTCGGGCGTATACAGGGGGATGACGTGATCGCCGACGGCGAGCGACGTGACGCCGTCGCCGATCTCCTCCACGACGGCACCACCTTCATGACCGAGCACAGCGGGGAACAAACCTTCCGGGTCATCTCCCGACAACGTGAATGCGTCGGTATGGCAGACGCCCGTCGCGACGTTTCTCAACAGAACTTCGCCAGTCTTCGGACCATCCAGATCGATTTCCTCGATCTCGAGTGGCTTGCCCGCTTCCCAGGCAACTGCTGCGCGTGTTTTCATCGTTTTTCGGCTCCGCAGGTTGTTCTTGTTTGCACCGCGGATAGTCGCACGATTGTCCCGCCCGCAACACCCCGCGGACCGCGAGACGTTCGCCGAAGCTGTTCATCTCTTGTTCATTTAATCAATAAAAACAGGCACTTGTGTTAAGGCCATGTTCATGCGGTGGCGTCTAATCTGGGCTCGAATCACGGCACAACCGGAGGCCATCATGTTGAAGTTAATCGGCACGTTTATCGCACTGGGAGGCTTGCTCCTGGGAAGCGTCGAAACAGCATCGGCGCACGATCGGGTCCATAATTATTATGATCCGCCGAATCACTATCGCGCCGGCACCCATCGCGGCATCCATCGCTACAGGCATATGCCCGATTGGCTGCAGCACAACAAGGGATTTCGCAAGTGGTATTACCGTTCTTCGCTGCGCCACAATCGTCAGCTTGCCTGGCCGCAGCTTTACGAGATCTATCACTGGGAACGCCGCTACTACCGGCACCGCCATCACTCAAGCTACTACGGTGGGCGCCACCATAGCTACGACTGGTATCAGCGCTATTGGCGTGACTACGAGCACCGTGGACGGGATCGGCGCCATGGCTCGAACCACGATACGCGCCGACGTCATCGATACAACGACTGATGTTGCCCGTGCCGGGCAATAAATGCAGCCGGCCCGCTCTCGTTTGCGGGCCGGCTTGCTCACGCTTGCGGGACTCATGTAAAACAGACTCCTGATAGTTACAGCAAGAGTCCCGGACTTCCAATGAGCCTCGAAAACCTGCGTGACGCGCTTTCCAACATCGACCGACAAATCATAGACCTGATCGCAGATCGCGAACGCATCGTGGGCGATATCGGTCGCAACAAGCTGTCGCAGGGAACGGCGACACGTGATTACGCACGCGAAAAAGACGTCGTCGACAAGGGACGCGCGCAGGCGAGCGAGCTCGGCGTGGATCCGGAACTCGCCGAGAATATTCTGACGACATTGATCCGCTCGTCGCTGGCCAGCCAGGAAAGAGATCGGGTCATTGCCGAGGGCAAGGGCGATGGCCGGCAGGTTCTCGTTATCGGTGGCGCCGGCAAGATGGGCAACTGGTTTGCCGAATTTTTTACGAGCCAGGGATTCCAGACAACGATCGCCGACTCATCGGTGGAAGACGGTCCGGGGAGGTTCAGGAACTGGACAGACGCGGGAGTCGATTACGACGTCATCGTCGTGGCAACACCGCTCGCTGTCTCGGGCAGGATTCTGGCGCAACTCGCCGTATTGAAGCCGCCTGGCGTCGTGTTCGACATCGGGTCACTGAAAACGCCTCTCATCGACGGCCTGCGAGAGCTCAGGAGTGCGGGCTGCAAGGTGACGTCATTGCATCCCATGTACGGTCCCGATACGCGGCTGCTGTCAGGGCGACACCTGATTGTCTGTGATGCCGGGTCAACCGAGGCGACCGCTGCCGCCAAGGAATTGTTCGCCGCGACGATGGTTGAGCAACTCGACATGGGCCTCGACGATCACGACAGGCTGATCGCCTATGTACTCGGCTTGTCGCATGCGCTGAATATCGCATTCTTTACGGCGCTGGCGGAGAGCGGCGAAGCGGCGCCGAAGCTCGCCCGCATGTCATCGACGACGTTTGACTCGCAGCTGCTGGTATCAGGTGCGGTTGCACACGACAACCCGCACATGTACTTCGAGATCCAGCATCTCAATAAGTTCGGACTCAGGCCTCTCGACGCGCTGGCCGACGCTGCAAAACGTATCCGGGAGCTGGTCGCGAGCGGCGACGAGCAGGGCTTCGTCGATCTCATGCAGAAGGGACGCGACTACCTCGCTCTGCGTGCCTGAAGCCGGCATGGTTCTGTGGGCCGGTCGCGCGACGCGCGCCGTCGAATCTGGTAAAAGAATCGTTATCCGACGGAAGGATCCCGGGCGATGCAGACCGCAGAGGAACTCAAGGCAAAACTCGAATCGACGCAACGCCGGCTCGAGGCATTGACGGCGGAAGTCGCGCGCAACGACGAAAAACTACGACACTCGCAGCGACGCCAGCTGCGTCTGCTACAGGCCCCGGATCTTGTGTCACTTTTCGACGAGATGACCGACGGTTTGCGTGACAGCTACGGGCTCGAATGCGTGAGCGTCGTCCTCTGCGATCCCGGTCACGACGTCCGCCATCTGTTGACGACGATGCGCACGAATAGCAGGGAATCGAAACTGCACCTGGTCGAGTCGCTGTCCGGATTTGCACCGCAATACGTTGCTCTGCGTCGACCCTGGCTCGGCGCCTACGCCGCCTGTGATCACCAGATGATATTCGGCAATGCCACAAATATCGCCAGCGTCGCGATGATACCGCTGCGGCATCAGGGCGACCTGATTGGCAGCATCAACCTTGGAAGTGCCGACGGTGATCGATTCGAGCGGCGTCTTGCGAGCGATTTCCTCGCGCAACTCGGCGTTATCGCGTCGTTTGCCATTGAAAACGCAGTGAACCGGGCGCGACTGCGCCGCAGCGGGTTTACTGATGTTCTGACCGGCTGGCACAACCGGCGTTATCTGCTTGCGCGTATCAAGGAGGAGCTGGCCCGGGCGCGCAGGGACCGCAGCAACCTGGTTTGCCTGATGCTCGACATCGATCACTTCAAACGAATTAACGACACATGGGGACATGCGGCCGGTGATGCAGTGCTACGCGAACTGGCACATCGTATCGAATCGCAGGTGCGCGCCAGTGACATCGCTGCGCGATACGGTGGTGAGGAGTTCGTCATTCTTTTGCCGAATACAGATAGTGCTGCGGGCAGGAATCTGGCCGAACGTATTCGTCGCACTGTAGCCGCGACGCCGATTGACATGCCGGCCGCCGGCGCGGTTGACGTAACCGTGTCGATCGGTATCTCGGAGGCAATGCCGGACGTGAGCGCAAACGACTTCAAAACGCTGGGCGATGCGTTGATCGCCCGGGCAGATGTCGCACTTTACGTTGCCAAAGCTGCTGGCAGGGATCGCGTCGCTGCTGAAGCTGCGGCGTGATCGGCCGCCGCGCATTATTGGCGGCGGCTGTTGTCCTCTGTGGGTGCAAGCCGGCACCCGAGGTGCCGGCAGAGCCCACATCACGACCTGAGCCAATCGTCGTGTACGCCTCTTACGTAGACGAGAACTACCTGCCGTCGTTGTTCGCCGAATTCACCCGGACGACGGGCATTCCGGTGACGGTGAGGCACAGGCCGGAGCCGCAAATCGTTAGCGAAGTCATCGAGAAGCGCGGCTCGCCACCGGCCGACGTGCTGCTGACGCGGTCAGTGCACGGTATCTGGCAAGCGGCGGAGGAGGGTGCGCTCTTGCCGCTACAGTCGGACAGCGTTACCCAATTCGTTCCCGATTCGCTGCGCGATCCCGACGGCTACTGGACCGCGATCGGTTTTTCCCCGATTTACCTCGTGTGCAACGCGGATAGCCAGGTCGACTGTGACGTAGTTGCGAAATACGAGAATCTGGGCGAGCCCGACTTCCTGTCCCGGTTGTGTCTTTCGTCGTCGTCGCTTGCGGTCAACCGCACGTTGATAGCCAACCTGATCGCGGATCATGGCGTGCGCCCGGCGGAAATCATCGTGCGTGGCTGGATCGCGAATCTCGCGTTGCCGCCCTACGAGAGTGAACAGGAGTTGCTGCAGGCCATCGAAGAGGGCACTTGCGCCGTGGGCGTCGTCTCGCGCCTCGCGTTGCATCGATTTCGAAGGCCCACGGTCGCGGCGATTTGGCCGCAGCCCGGCTATAGCGATGTCGAAGCTGTCGGTATCGGACGGCACGCGCGTAGCCCGGACACGGCGCGGCAGCTTGTCGAGTGGCTCATCGGCACGAAGGCACAGGTGGCGCATGCGAAGGGCAGCGGACTGTATCCGGCCAACAGCGAGGCGGAGGAGGAGGCCAATCGGGGCATGGCCGCATCTTTTGAGCGCAACGTCGGCATTGCCGGTTTCAACGAGGTCGACGCCGTCAAACTTGCGGAACGCGCATCCTACCGTTAGCGATTGAGCCGACTACGGCTCATCAACAAGAGAAACAATGGCACGCCGATGGCCGCGGTTAGCGCACCGACCGGCAATTGTCGCGGCGCGAGTATCGTGCGTGCGAGCGTGTCGGCGATGACCAGTAGCGCGCCTCCGGCAAGCGCCGAGGCCGGCACGACGATACGGTGGTCACTGCCGACGAAGATTCGAATCAGGTGAGGGATCACCAGGCCGATGAAGCCGATGACACCCACGCTCGTGACGGCGAGCGCTGTCGCGAGCGATGCGGCAATGAAAATGAGATAACGGAAACCCGTCACCGGTAGCCCGACGATAGCGGCCTGCAGTTCACCGCGGGCAAGCACGTTCAGGTGTCTTGCGATCAGCGTCGCTGCCAGGGTCAATACGAGTAGCAGCCAAAGGATGCGGGCGGGCTCGTAGGCAAAACTCAGGTCGCCCATCAGCCAGAACAACATGCCGCGAAGATGCTGGTCCGGGCTTAGTGCCAGCAGTAACGTCGTTGCCGCACTGAAACCGGCGGCGAGAACCACGCCGGTCAGCAACAGCCGGGTCGGCGTCCACGCGCCCGTGCCATGGGCGATCGAAAACACCAGCAGCGTTGCGGCCATCGCCCCACCGAAGGCGGCGAGATCGACGACGACGCTCGAGAGCCCGAGAAGCATGGCCAGCAAAGCCGCAACAGCCGCGCCACCGGATGTGCCGAGAATGTAGGGATCCGCGAGCGGATTGCGCAGCAGCACCTGCATCAACACGCCCGCAACGGCGAGCAGCCCGCCTACGCCAAAGGCGGTCAGTGCGCGCGGCAGCCGCAGCTCCAGCACCAGCGTCCGTATCTGCTGCGAGGCATCGCCCCGCAACGCGGCGACGGTGTCCGCAATGCTGACGTCAGCGCTGCCGGACGCCAGCGCGGCGAACAAAGCGGTTGCGGCGATCAGGATCAGTCCTGCGAATAGCGTTGTAGTGTGGCGGGTGAACAATCGTGGCTCCCGGGCCTTCGCAATGGTGTAAAGTTAACGGCAGTTGAAGAGT
>DAOWGY010000039.1 GCA_030641695.1 Gammaproteobacteria bacterium | reverse complement strand
TGGCGCTCGCGATTCGACAGGCGGATTACATTGCGGAGCAAATGACCAGGAAGGTGATCTAGATCGGCGAGTCCATCCTGATCGGAGAGCCGTCGAAGAGATTGCAGGGGTCGGACCTCGATAAATCGTTGTTTTTACTGAACTTTTGTAGCCCACCATTGCCAATTGCCGACTAATTCGCGCATTTAGGTAGGAAAAACGAGGATTAGTCCGACCAAGTGCACGTAGCTCGCGCAAAAACGTCGATTTCACCGCAAGAAACGGCGATTAGCACAGTATTTTCTCGCTCTATGCATTTGGAGCCTATACAAATCAGTTTGTTACCGTGGTCCGACCCCCTCGTTCTAGATCGGCGAGTCCATCCTGATCGGAGAGCCGTCGAAGAAACGGCTCAAGCGAAACGGCTGCAGGTCAATGCCGGTGTCGTTGCCGGTCAACATGCCGGCACAGGCATAGCCCGCACCGGGGCCGAGGCCGAAACCGTGGCCGGAGAGCCCCGTCGCAATGTGAAATCCGGGGATCTTCTCGCTCTCCTCGATGACGGGTATGACGTCCGGCGTCGTCTCGACCATGCCGGCCCATGACTCCACGATCTCCGTGCCGGCAAGGTCCGGAAAAATCTTATCGAGATTCCTGCGAATTGCTTTGACGACCCGAGGGTTCGGGTCCGGGTTCAGGATGCGGGTCTGCTCGAACGGTGACTCGGTATCGAGATCCCAGCGTTTTGGCGTGCGCCACTCCTCGAAGAAATCGCTGCCGATCGAGATCTTCAACCCGCCTATTTCCTGCATCAGCGCCGGCAGGAACTTGGTTGCAAAACGAAACGTCGACGGCGTAATGGAATGATCGAGCGTCGTACCATGCGCGACGGAATAGCCGCCGTCCTGACGCCGACGTATGCCAAGGTGCCTGTCGTAAACGTTACCGTTCAGCAGCTGGGCAGTCGGCGCCGTGCGTACAACCGTTCCGCGTACCCGCAGCTGTGGTAGGCGGATGCCCAGCGAACGGCAAAACAGCGATGTCCACGCGCCGCCAGCACACAGCACCGACGACGTCTTGATCGTGCCATGTTCGGTGACGACGCCGGCGACCCGTCCCGCCTCGAGATCGAGTCCGCGAACCGCGCATGACTCCAATATCGTCGCACCTTTACGTCGTGCCGCCCTTGCGATGGCGGGCGCTGCCTTGTGCGGTTCCGCGCGTCCGTCCGTCGACGTGTAGATCGCGCCACACCACGGAATAGCGGCTCCGGGAACCTGCCGGCGCAATTCCTCACCTTCGATAATGCGCGTGTCGACCCCATACTCCCTGGCAACATCGAGCCACTTCACGTAGCCATCGAGTTCCTTGTCGTTCCTGGCGGCGAATATGCAACCGCCCTGCTCGTAGCCGACGTCTTCGCCCAACTCCTCGGCGAGCCCGCGCCAGATTCGCATGGCCTCCATTGCCATCGGCATTTCACGCTGGTCACGGCCCCGCACACGAACCCAACCCCAGTTACGGCTGGACTGTTCGCCCGCGACGAGGCCTTTCTCGCAAACCGTAACGTTGATGCCTTGTTTCGCGAGCAGCCATGCTGTCGACACGCCGAGGATGCCGGCGCCGATGATCACAACGTCGGACGACTCCGGAATACTCGCCGGCGGCTCAAGTGGTTGCTCCCAGGTGCTCGCTACAAGCCTGTTGTCCATGCGCTCGATGATACTCAACTCCGGGGATCAGGCAGGCGCAATATCAGCAAGCAAGCTGCGCCCGATCCAGGAGGGCATGCTGTTCTTGAGCGTGGTGTTGCCACTTAAGTGCAGCAGTTTTTCGCGGCGCGCTTTTGACACGCTGATATCGCCCACCCAGATCTGCGTCATGGTCTTGAGGCGCGATTGCACGAACAAGTCGACTTCGTGCCCGGGGTCCTTGAGGCAGATATCGACGTCATCGTCGTCGATCACCAGCCACCAGAGCCGCATTTTCGATGGGTAGTCGACGTACTCGAAGCGCAACACCGTACGTCCGTCCGAAAAGTACGAGGTATCGATTCGTCGATGCATGTCCCACATGAGCAATGAGGGATCAAGATCCTTTTTGCTCAAATCGCTGCGTACCCATCGCTGTCCCCAGACGCCGAGTTGCTCGACGATTGAGCGCAGCTCCTCGCCGGCTGTGGTCAACGAATAAATGACGCCCTGATCGGTCTTTTGCCGGTCGATAATGCCGGCGGCTTCGAGGGACTTCAGACGGCTCG
>DAOWGY010000137.1 GCA_030641695.1 Gammaproteobacteria bacterium | reverse complement strand
TACAAGGGCAGTGCTGCGCTTGCGCCCGGCATTGCGCAGCCAGAACACGGCATTCGTCGCGATCGACGATTATGCGAATGTGCCTGTTCTGTTGAAGAATCTGGGTAGCGCGCTCGGTGGTAGCCTGAGTGCGTTCGAAGTGCTCTGGGAGGACTTCTACGACACGGTGGTCGTCAATCGGGACAGACACGCGTCACCCGTCGCCGCCGGTCACCCATGGTACGTGCTCGTCGAGGCGCGCGGCGGCAACCAGGCTGAAGACGATGCGCGTTTTCAGCAGGCACTCGAAGAGGCATTGCAAGCAGGGCTGATTGTCGATGCCGCGATTGCGAGCAATGCCAAGCAGCGCAACGCGATGTGGGCGATTCGGGATGATATCGATGGCCTTGCCGAGATACTCGAGCCCGTCATGGCATTCGATGTCAGCCTGCCGATCGCGCATACCGCGGATTACGCGGCAAGTGTGAAAAGGCGACTGACGGAGCGCTGGCCCGACAGCTTCCGCGGCACGACCTTCGGCCACCTGGGCGACAACAATTTGCATTTCCTGTTGACGATGGGTAGCAAGGACCATGACGAGCAGACCGAGGTCATGAAGATTATCTACGAAGAGCTGAAACCCTACCGCGGTTCGATCTCGGCCGAACACGGCGTCGGTCTCGAGAAGCGGCCGTTCCTCGACGTGTCGCGTAATGAAACCGAGGTGGCGCTGATGAGGACCTTGAAACAGGCCCTCGATCCCAGCGGACTGCTCAATCCCGGCAAAATTTTCGACTAAAAAGGGCTCTGACCCCTTTTTAGTCACGCGTTTACTGATCATTCAAGTCCCAGTCGTACTCGAAGAATCTGACCTCGTAATCATGGCTCCGATCCAGTTCCTGTCGCAGTTCTTCGGGAGCAACGCTTGCAACGTAATCGATCAGCCCGCGTTCCGTGCTGCGCCCCCGCTGGCGCAGATCGTTAATGAAGTCCTTGCGGAACCACTTGAAGATGCGCGACAGCGTAATCGTCTTGCTTGAGTGATCGATGGCGACATTACCGGGGTCGGCAACGAATTCGGCTGCCGCTGTGGCGAGCAGGGTTTCGAGTTCCGCGCCAGCAGGCAATTGCGGCCGCAGCACCGGGCAGCTATCGCTGCCGCAGTTCAACACGAAGTGAATGCGCGCATCTCGATGGCGCTTGCGGATGATGCCGTTTTCGACCTCGAACAGGCTGTAGTACTCACCGCCGAATTGAAAACGCAGCCGGTAGAAAAAACCCATCCCCGTGACGGCCTCAATCGGAGCTTTCACATCAGTCACGCTGTCGAGCGGCCAGTGATCGAGTACGGATCGGATCACATAGGCGTTATAGCCCTGAATCCAGTAGACGAGTTCGTCATTCGATGTCGGGAATCGTTCAGGTGAGTTGTCGGGACTGAAGGTGCTTACGGCGGCGAGGTAGCTATCGAGATCGGCGCGCGCATCGGTGGAGTCATACCAGCCTTGATAGTCCACGCGACCGTCAGCATCTACGAATCGCAGCAAGAGTTGCTCGAAAAGACCGTGCGAAAAAAAGTCGTCGGGAAAATCGGCCGGCAACGACGCGCTTACCGAAATAAATTGTGGCCGGTTTACCCAGAGGAAACCGGCCACAACGATCGCGATGCTCAACGCCACTGCAAGCAGTATTTTCATCATGGTCCACCTGCCGGCGAGCACATTCGCCAGTCAACGCCAGAAGACTGTACTCAAACAGACCGGCGTTTCAAGTTACTTATTACGACAGGCCCAGAATGGCGTCACGCTTTTCGTTGAAGACCCTGGCTATGAATTCGCGAAACACGCGATGCCTGGCAGTATCACGAAGATCGGGGTGTGACAGCATCCAGAGATCGTAGTTGGGGTAGGGCTCGCAGCCCGGAATTCGAATAACGCCGGGAATCTGGTCGCCAACAAAACAGGGCAGCGTGCCGAGACCCAGCCCGTACTGGACAGCGGTAGCCTGAAGCATTGCGTTGTTGAAGTGCCCGTATGCCGGAATGTTCGGAAACGCAGATCGTTTGACCCATTCGGGGTATTTGTCATTATCGCCCCAGCCGACCCATCGGGCGTTGCTGGTTTCCGACCACGGGTCGTGTTTCTCGAGATAGTCTTTGGTCGCGTAGTAGCAACTCGACACGCGAACGAGTTTTCGCCCGATAAGGTCCTCGGGCGGCGTTCTGTTATCACCGTAAACCCGCAGCGCGACGTCGGCTTCTCGGCGCGACAGGTCGAACACGTCGTAAGAGATCAGCATGCTGAGGTCGATGTCCGGGTACTGCTCGGTAAAGGTGACCAGTTCAGGCATCAGAAAATAGTTGGCTAGTATGTCCGGCAGCGTCAGGGTGATTTCGCCGGTCAGACGCGCGTCCTGGCCATGTAGCTGCCGGTCGGCGGCGAGAATAGCCTCTTCGGCTTTCACCGCCGAATCGAGCAGCGTCTCACCGGCGGCGGTCGGTCGGTAGCCGGTGAAGTCGCGGTCGAAGAGCCGCGCGCCGAGATCGGACTCGAGCCGTTCGACACGGCGCACGACCGTGGAGTGGCTGATGCCCAATGCCTGCGCGGCACTGCGCGCCGAGCCGCGTCGCGTCAGCTCGAGAAACAGTCGGACGTCATCCCAGTCAATTTTCAACAGGTCAAGTTCATCGCTGTCAAACTCGAGAACGAAGTTATACAGCGTGATTATTTCGCCTTTCAACCAT
>DAOWGY010000009.1 GCA_030641695.1 Gammaproteobacteria bacterium | reverse complement strand
CCATGACGAGAAAAATGCATCGGCGATGCCCGCCCGAGTCCAGACAGGGGTGCACAATTATGGTGCGTCGTGGTGGGTGTTTGCACTATACTGGTGCATCAATGTGGGGCGGGCTGTTGTGAAGTTCAGTAAAAACAATAACTTAGTGCAAGCACCATTTTGGCACGCTACATGCAGTATTCAGGGTAACCGGGCCGGCGATGCTGGCCGTTTTTTATGCACTTATTAATTCGTTGGAGGAAACCATGACGCCCTCAGAGGTACTCGACCTCATCAAAGACAGAGAGGTCAAATTTGTCGACTTTCGGTTCACGGACACGAAAGGCAAAGAACAACACGTAACAGTGCCTGCCCATACGGTCGTCGAGGATCTGTTTGAGGAAGGCAAGATGTTCGACGGATCGTCGATCGCCGGCTGGAAGGGCATCAACGAGTCGGACATGATCCTGCTGCCGGATTCGGAGTCTGCGGTCGTCGACATCTTCACGGATGAAGTGACGATGAACCTGCGTTGTAACGTCATCGAGCCCTCGACGATGCAAGGCTACGATCGCTGTCCGCGCTCACTGGCCGGGCGCGCCGAGGCGTACCTGAAATCGACCGGTATCGCCGACGCTGCCTTCTTCGGGCCGGAGAACGAGTTCTTCGTGTTCGACAACGTTACCTGGGACGACTCGATGCAGGGCGCTTTCTACAGGGTCGACTCCGAGGAAGGCGCGTGGAACACAGATCGAAGCTACGAGGACGGCAACACGGGACACCGCCCGACTGTGAAAGGCGGCTACTTCCCGGTGCCGCCGGTGGATTCGCTGCATAACCTTCGTTCGGCCATGTGCATGGCGCTCGAGGAGCTCGGGCTCGAGACCGAGGTACACCACCACGAGGTCGCGACGGCCGGTCAGTGCGAAATTGGCGTTAAATTCAATACCTTGGTGCAGAAGGCTGACGAGGTACAGGTCCTCAAATACGTCGTCCATAACGTTGCTCACGTCTACGGCAAAACCGCGACCTTCATGCCGAAACCGCTCGTCAATGACAACGGTAACGGCATGCACGTGCACCAGTCGTTGTTCAAGGGCGGCGAAAATCTGTTTAACGGAGACGGTTACGGCGGCCTGTCGGATGTGGCCCTGTACTACATCGGCGGCATCATCAAGCACGCCAAAGCGCTCAATGCGTTTACGAACCCGGCAACGAACAGCTACAAACGGCTCGTGCCGGGATTCGAGGCGCCAACCATTCTGGCGTACTCGGCGCGTAACCGGTCTGCGTCGATTCGCATTCCTTATGAGTCGAATCCGAAGGGACGGCGCATCGAGGTTCGTTTCCCTGACTCGATGGCGAACCCTTACCTGGCGTTTTCGGCGATGATGATGGCGGGCCTCGACGGCATCCTGAACAAGATTCATCCGGGCGACGCGATGGACAAGGATCTTTACGACTTGCCGCCGGAGGAAGAGAAGGAGCTCAAGCTGGTCGCATTTTCGCTCGAGGAGGCGCTCGGGGCGCTCGACGAGGACCGCGAGTTTCTGAAGGCGGGCGATGTGTTCTCGGATGACCTGATCGATGCCTACGTCGATCTCAAGCTGGAAAACGTCTCCAGGCTCCGGATGACAACGCATCCGGTCGAATTTGACATGTATTACAGCCTCTGAGGTGAAAAAGTGTGAACCGGGCGGCACTTTTTGTCGTCCGGTCACTAGCCCAAATCCGGTTTAACTTGATATGCTAACTGCATGGAATACCGTTCGATTCTCCTCGCCCTTTGTCTGCTGGCGGCAAGCGCCATGGCGGCGCAGGAAGCGTATCGCTGGGTGGATGAGGACGGCATCGTGCATTACTCGGACAAGCCTCGCGAGGGCGCCGAGCTTGTTTTGCTGCAATCCCCCAATATCGCGACTACCCGTCGGCCGCGCCGCGCCACGTCGACAGCGGAGGTTCAACAGGACGAGCCCGATGAGGAACAGCCAGCCGGCTACCAGAGCATCGAAATCGTGTCTCCGGTCGCAGAAGAAACGCTATGGAATATCGAGGGCGTCCTGAACGTGTCCGTCAGACTGACGCCGGCGCTGCAGCCGGGTCATCAGGTGCGGGCGTACCACAACGGTCAGGCGCAGCCGGTCAGCGGCACGAGCTTCCAGGTCCAGGAAGTCTGGCGCGGCGTTCACAATATCCAGGTGGAAGTACTGGACGCTACGGGCAAGCTGATGATTCGCAGCCAGCCCAACCGCTTTTACGTGCAGCAGAACACGGTGGGGTTCTAGAAGAAGGCAAGGCCGCCGGCAAGTCAGGCTCCGGAGACGATGGAGTCATCGACAAAGAATCCAGCAACATCTTCGACAGCCTGAGTTCGGGCGTCATTCTTCTCGACCGAAATTTGTTGATCGCCGGCCTGAATCCGGCAGCCGAGAACATCCTCGGCATCAGCCAGCTGCGTGCGCGTGGCGAATCATTGTTACGCCTTGTCGACGACGAGCCCGAGCTGCGCGATATTCTGAGCCGGGTAATTGCAACGGGCGATCACTACGCCAACGAGTTGCGGCTAGCCCCGACGGAGGTGCATGCCGAAGAGCGCATCGTCGACTGTCGTGTGTCGCCGATCTGCAGTGAGTCGGCAAGGCTTCTTGTCGAGCTGACCGACGTGACACGCCGGACCAGGATTAGTCGCGAAAATGCGCTGCTGATTCAACACGGTGCAGGCCGGCAAATGATTCGCCAGCTCGCTCACGAAATCAAAAACCCGCTGGGCGGCATTCGAGGGGCGGCACAGCTGCTTGCACGACAGCTCGATAACGACGAACTGACCGAGTACACGGACGTCATCATCAGTGAGACGGATCGCCTTGCAGGTCTCGTTGACACCCTGCTAGGTCCGGGTGGGCCGCCGAACAAACAGCCACTCAACATTCACGAGTTGCTCGAATATGTCGTGCGCATTATCGAAGCGGAGGACGAAAAATCGCTGCAGATCCGGCGCGACTACGATCCCGGGCTGCCGCTGATTGATCTCGACCGCGACCAGATGGTGCAGGCCTTTCTAAATCTCGTTCGCAATGCGGCAACGGCGCTGCAGGGCCAGGGAACGATTACGCTTCGCAGCCGTGCCGTCACCAACTTCACCATAGGTGATGTCCGCCACCGGGTGATTGCGAGCATCGAGATCGAGGACGACGGTCCGGGAATTCCGGCCGACCTGCAGGACACGGTGTTCTATCCGCTAGTCACCGGCAACCCGCACGGCACAGGCCTCGGCCTGCCGGCGGCGCAGGAACTGATCAGCCGGCACGGCGGCCTGATCGAGTTCGAAAGCCGTCCAGGACGCACAGTGTTCATTGTTCAGATACCGCTCGAGCAAGCGGAGCCGGGGAGATGAGCGGCCGGGAACTCAAGGTCTGGATTGTCGATGACGATCAGTCGGTGCGCTGGGTGCTGGAAAAAGCATTGCGTCAGGCGAACATGTCGACACGTTGCTTCGAGCGCGCTGAGCATCTGCTGGAGGCGATCGAACACGAGGCGCCCGACGTGCTTGTCACCGACGTCCGCATGCCGGGAATGAGCGGCATTGCGCTTCTGGAAACCTTGAGTCAGCGCTGGCCTGACCTGCCCGTGATCGTGATAACAGCGCACTCGGACCTCGAAAATGAAGTCGCCGCTTACAAGGGCGGCGCGTTCGAATACCTGCCGAAACCGTTTGATATCGATGAGGCCGT
>DAOWGY010000141.1 GCA_030641695.1 Gammaproteobacteria bacterium | reverse complement strand
TACGCCTGCAAACGAATAAGCGCCGTTGTCGTCAGCAATGGTCGTATCCAATACAGCGTTCGAGCTGTCGAGTAATTGCACGGTCGCGCCACGAATCGGTCTCGTAACGGTGGAACTGAAGTCCAGGCCCTGGCAAACAGGATTTGGTGGCACGAACTCGTACGCCACTGTCCCCGACACCGTTACTCCCGCCGGTGGTGGCGGTGGGGGTGGCGGCGGCGGTGGGGGTGGCGGGCTGCTGCCGCCACTACTTCCGCCACACGCGCCAAGAAGCAGCGTCGCCACAGCCAGCGCGGCAGCACTCAGCCGAATCCTGCCCGGTAACAATTTATTCAAGTATTCCATTACAGGTCGATCCCTCATCGTCTACGCCTGCCCTTCGGCGTCACGGTTCGCCAGATACCCAGATGATAACGACCGAATCTAAATGAGGACAGAACTCCGGACGTCAGTAGTTGCGACAAATCGAGCATAGCCAGACCCCGGCGTCACATAATATTGTGCGATCCAGGTCCGTACTCTTCCGACAAGTATTGATAAACTTTGCTCCCCGTTCTTGCGAACGGTTCACAAATCGCGATCTTTGGACGGAACTGGAACGAAAAATCGCATGAAAAACAAGAAGATACTGGTCACTGGTGGCGCAGGCTACATAGGCAGCCACGTCGTGCGGCAACTGGGTACCGGCGGCGAGGACGTAATCACGCTCGACAACCTGTGCACCGGCTTTCGCGAGGCGGTCACGGCGGGAGAGCTCATCATCGGTGAAACCGGCGACGCTGAACTCCTCGATCGGGTTTTTGCCGATCACGATATCGACACCATCATGCACTTCGCTGCGCACACGATCGTCCCTGAATCCGTCGCCGATCCGCTGAAGTACTACGGCAACAACACGGCATCGAGCCGCACGCTGCTGGAAGCCGCTCAAAAGCACGGCGTGAAGCATGTGGTGTTCTCGTCGACCGCTGCCGTCTATGGCATCCCCGAGAGCGGCAAGGCAGCAGAAGACTCACCGACCGTGCCGATCAACCCCTACGGCACCTCCAAGCTCATGACGGAGTGGATGCTGAGAGACCTCGCGATAGCGGGCGGGCCGAGCTACGTCGCCCTGCGCTATTTCAACGTCGCGGGCTGCGAGCCGACCGGTACGATCGGCCAGTCGACGCCGAAGGCCACCCTGCTCGTCAAGGTCGCGTGCGAAGCCGCAACCGGACGCCGGCCGGGAATCTCGATATTCGGCACCGATTACCCGACCCCCGATGGCACCGGGCTCAGGGATTACATTCACGTAGAGGACCTCGCTGCCGCTCACCTCGATGCCCTCACCTACCTGCGCAACGGCGGCGAATCCACGACGCTCAACTGTGGCTACGGTCACGGCTACAGTGTTCGCGAGGTGCTGCGGGCCGTCGAGAAAGAGAACGGTGCCGCGCTCAACATCACCGAGGAAGCACGCCGTGACGGCGACCCGCCCGAACTCGTCGCCGTTGCCGACAAGGCCCGCACGGCCCTCGGATGGCCACCACAATACGACGACCTCGATACGATCGTGCGCACCAGCCTCGAATGGGAACGCAAGATTGCTGCCCGGGACCCGAGCGCCTACTGGGCCGCCTGAGCCGAATCGGCCTGGCCCCGGTGCTACACTGACACCATGAAATTTCGTCGGCCAAGATCGCTTAACGGACTGATTCTCGTAGGCTTTGGTCTCGTTGCACTGCCGCTGCTCGTGGCCGTGATCTGGGCGCTGATCAATCTTGATCGCCTGGCGGAACAAAGCGAGCGCATCGTCACCATGGGCGTTGTCTCGGCCGAGACCAACCGTCTGCTGGCGGAGGACCTCGTGGAATTACAGCGTTCGACGAACCAGTATTTCGTCTTGCGCAACGTGGAGAGCCGCGCGCTCATGCGCCAGGACCTGCGAGACATAGAGCAGCGCCTGCAGGACATGGCGGTACTCACGAGCCAGTCGGACGCAACGGAGAAGTCCGTGATGATCGGCCGCGAGGCGCGCAGCATCGTCCGCAC
Organism: Gammaproteobacteria bacterium; assembly: GCA_030641695.1. Classification (GTDB taxonomy): domain Bacteria; phylum Pseudomonadota; class Gammaproteobacteria; order Steroidobacterales; family Woeseiaceae; genus UBA1847. The sequence continues at coordinate 572 of DAOWGY010000141.1, read as the reverse complement.
CGTGTCAAAGGACGGGGTCAGCGCAGCCGACGCTGAGGCCGCGATCGCCCGTTTTGCGCCATTGCGTCAGCAGGTCGCAAAACTGACATCAATCCTGACCACCTTTGTCGATACGGAACTGAAAACCCTGCAGGAATCCACCAGCAGGGCGCAGCGCATCTCGGCCTGGCAGGTGGCCGCGCTCGTGCCCGGCACGCTACTGCTCGTGTTGTTCTTTACGTTGCTGATCGGCCGACCCATCCGCCAGATCGACCAGGCAATCCATCAACTCGGCCAAAGCGGCTTTTCGAAGCCCATTCGCATCAAGGGACCGACCGATCTCGAGCGGCTAAGCCGCCAGCTCGAGTGGCTACGCATCAGACTGCTGGAACTCGCGCAGGAGAAAAACCGCTTCCTGCGCCACATGTCACACGAATTGAAGACGCCGCTCGCCAATATCCGCGAAGGCACCGAACTGCTGCTCGACGGCACGGTAGGCGAACTCGACAAGCCACAACGCGAAGTGACCGACATCCTGCGTATGAACGGATGTCGGTCACTTCGCGTTGTGGCTTGTCGAGTTCGCCTACCGT
>DAOWGY010000065.1 GCA_030641695.1 Gammaproteobacteria bacterium | reverse complement strand
GATGGCGGCGAGTCAGCAGCAATGAACCGGGATCACAGACCCGTGCCTTGATCAGGCCAAGGTCGCACGCTGCATCGAACAGACTGGGATACCAGCGTTCCCAGTTGGGCAATAGATTCTCGACCTGGTCGCGAAGAGTCATGGCCCGACTGTAGCCGAGCCCGCGCCACGTGACAACGACGTGGCTACGCCTTGCGGATACTCAGGGAAACCCCTAGGTTTCCTCGATTACCTTGTAAAGCGTGATCGCCGCCGCAAACATCATGCCGCCCAGCCCGATCATCTGCAGCTGTGGCAGAAACTGCAGTGGCGCACTGACCATGTCGATGGGTATGACATTCAGCAAAGGCAACAACGCAGCAACGAGCTGCGCCGCAGGCTTCAGGGCAAACGCCACGCCGACGAGAGCCGCCACCGGTAATGCCAGCCGGTTGACCCAGATGCGGCGGCGAATCCTGAACAGGATCCTGTCGCTGAAGCCGTCATCCGGAATCGGTACAGAGTGAAATACCGATTCCAGTAGCCTGTCCTGTGCGTCCGATATCTTGTCAGCCATGTTGATAACTTTCGATTTCAAACTGCGTCCTGATCTTTTCTTTGGCGCGGTGAATGATCGATTTCACCGTACCGGCGGGTAATTCCGTCGCTTCCGAGATTTCCCGGTGCGAAAGACCGCACGCATACGAGAAGATCATAATTACCCGCTCCTGTTCGTTCAACACTGCCAGCAGTTTTTCAAGGTCCAGAGTGTCTTCCGGAGCACCTTGCTGGCTCGTCGACTCCCGTACATTCTCGTGACCAACCTGATCGAGGATCTCGTGGTAACGCTTCGATTTCCGCTTCGACTGCAAAAAGGTCGTGTAAGCGATCTTCAATACCCAGCCGATAAACGTGCCGCTTCCCGAGTAGCTGTGAATCTTGTCCCATGCGTGCAGGAAGCAGTCCTGTGCGAGGTCATCAGCCAGGGTCTCGTCGCGCGTCAGCTTACGGAGAAAATTCCGTACCTGTGACTGGTGGCGCCGGATCAGTTCGCCGAAGGCGCCCGAATCCTGGCTGGCCACCACGCGAGCGACAAGTACCTGGTCGTTAATATTTCCTCCCCGCGTGTTCTGAATGTATCAGTCGGAGCGGCCGTAACGATGCATCAGCAAGAACGCCACACCGATCGAAAATGGGAACATCGCAATGCCCAGCAATGGCCTGACCGCGTCTTCCTCGCCCAGTATCAACCCGAACAGGGCAAAGCCAATGGCAAGCACCACTCCGATGACTCCGCGTCTCAAATCACGCTTCGGTGATATGGGTGGGTTGACCAGGTTCTCGATCATTTCCGGCGACAAATCCTGACCTTTCTCGATAGCTGTCCGGATCGTCACCTGCGTGTCCCGTTTGGCTCGATAGCGAAACCAGACCCACAGTGACAGGACAACCGCCATACCGATAAACATGACCACGGGAATCCAGAATTCGTTAATTTCCATTTCCAACCTCCTTACTTAATGTAGACGATTGTGCCTTATTCACCATTTAGATGACTCTGGAGCGACGTTTGGATGCAGCAAACGGGAAACTAATTTCTTTTAATTATCAAATATTTATAGATGTCCGCCCCGATGATAGCCGAATCGGGTCATATGTGCCGGCGCCATCGTCAACCAATCCAGTGACGGCTCGTTGAATGGCTACGAGCCGGTTACGGACAGCAGACACGCGGAGACCCCACTTGAAGACCGAAACTGTCATTGCAGCGAATCGCTTCGGGCTTGGCGCAAGACCGGGCGATCTCGAGTCGATCGATCGTGATCCTCGCAGCTGGCTCCTCGATCAGTTGCAGGGACCATCACGGCAGCCCTCCGATTTCAGGAAGCTGCCACAAACGCCGGAGCTGATTCTCGAGGCGCAGGACATCCGGCGCATGCAACGTGAGACTCGGCAGCGTGACGACCAGCCGGCGCCCGATGTCGTGCAGAAATTCGGTGCCTATGTGCGTCGCAATTACATCGACCAGATCAAGGCAAGATATCGGGTCGCCACCCGCAGCGACTTTCCATTTTACGAGCGCCTCGTGCATTTCTGGTCAAATCACTTCGCCGTTTCGGCCGACAAACCCCCAATTCCGGCGATTGCCGGACTGTACGAGATCGAGGCAATTCGCCCGAACATTGCGGGCAACTTTGCGGACCTGCTGATTGCTGCCGAACAACACCCGGCGATGATCCTGTACCTGGATAACCAGCGATCTATCGGGCCTGGCTCCACGATGGGCAAGCGAGCCAATCGCTACCGCCGCGACCGGAGATTCGGTCTCAACGAAAACCTGGCACGCGAAATCCTGGAGTTGCACACACTCGGCGTCGATGGCGGCTACGGACAGGATGACGTAACGACGTTTGCAAAAGTCATCACCGGCTGGTCGATCGGCGGTGTCAACGATCACGGGCGATTCGCCGACGGTGAAGCGGGCACTTTCGAATTTCGCGAGGCCATACACGAACCGGGTACCCAGACCGTGCTCGGCCGCAACTATTCGCAACAGGGTCTCGACCAGGGAGAAGCCGTGCTTCGCGACCTGGCAATGCATCCGTCAACGGCGACATTCATCTCGACCAAACTCGCGCGCCACTTCGTCGCCGACGATCCGCCGCAGACCCTCGTCGACAGACTCAGCAACGTGTTTCTCGATAGCGGCGGCGATCTTGTCGCCATGTACACGGCACTCGTTGAGTCGACCGAACCCTGGCAGCATCTGTTCAGCAAGTACAAGACACCGCACGACTATGTCGTATCGGCATTTCGTGCGTTCGATCACGCGCCGGATGACGGCCGCTTCCTGATCGGCGCGCTGGACCTCATGGGCCAGGCACCGTTCAAACCCGGATCTCCCGAAGGCTGGCCCGATACCGCGGACCAGTGGGGCGGTGCGGACGCCTTGTACAAGCGCATCGAGTGGGCGCAAGCCGTTGGCAACTTCGCAGGCTCGCGCGTCAATCCCCTCGACCTCGGTGACGCCGTGCTGGGCCCGGCATTCAGTGACAGAACACGTAAAGCCGTGTCACGCGCCGAAACTACCGCGCAGGGAACGACGCTGTTTCTTGCGTCGCCGGACTTTCAACGGAGATAGCCATGACCAGTCGCAGAGATATCTTGAAAACCCTGGGACTCGGCGCGGTTGCGACGGGCTTGCCCACGATCACGTTCGCGAAGACCGATACCGATGCAAATTTTGTGCTCGTCATTCTGCGTGGCGCAGTCGACGGGCTGGCGCTCGCCGCACCGTACGGTGACAACGACTACCGCAGGTTGCGCGGCGAATTGGCCCTCCCCGCGCCCGGTGAAGACCACGGCGCACTGAAACTCGACGGCACATTCGCCTTGCACCCCTCGCTACGCGGCATCTATGAAAATTTCCAGAATGAGGAAGCACTGCTCGTGCATGCGGTCGCAAGCCCTTACCGTGACCGCTCGCACTTCGACGGTCAGGACGTTTTGGAAAGCGGCGCTACCAGTGTCGGCAAACTCCGCGATGGCTGGTTGAACCGTGCGCTTGCAGCACTCGGCGGCTCGCTCGGCAACGAGACCGCCATCGCGATGGCGCAGAACACGCCGCTCGTGTTGCGTGGCGATAATTCCGTGACCAGCTGGGCCCCCTCGCAGCTCCCGGATACCGGCGACAGCACCGTGCACCGACTGCAGGATCTGTACGCCGATGATGCGTTCTTCGCCACACGGCTCGCCCAGGCGCTCAAGTCTCAGGAGATCGCCGGGAACATGGGAAGCTCACGACGTCGCGGCAACGAAGCCGAGCAGTTCCGCTTAATGATGCGATCCACAGCACGGTTCCTCACTGCGGAAAATGGTCCGCAGATCGCGGTGCTCGAGATAGGTGGCTGGGACACACATGCTAACCAGGGTTCGGTTTCGGGCGCACTCGCGAATCGTTTTTCCATACTCGATGGCGGCCTCACCGCCTTGCGCGAAGCCCTCGGCGCCGCCTGGTCGGACACGGTTGTCGCCGTCGTCACCGAGTTCGGTCGCACCGTGAAGGTCAATGGCACGCGTGGTACTGATCATGGCACCGCAACGGCGGCGTTACTGGTCGGCGGCGCCGTGAATGGCGGTCACGTCATCGCGGATTGGCCCGGATTGAAAGACAGTGCGCTGCAGGATGGTCGGGATCTCAAGCCAACCACGGATCTCAGGAGCGTCTTTAAGGGCGTGCTGGCCGAGCATTTGTTATTGCCCGAGGCGTTCATCGAACGCAGTGTGTTCCCGGACAGCGGCCGCGCCAGGGCGCTGCGGGATATCGTACGTGCATGAATAGCACACGCAGCGCTGACGTCAGCGGTAGCGCTTGAGAATTTTCTCGAGTTCGCCTTTTGCGGGTCGCAGGGACTGCATCGGCAGATTGGCAAGAGGGGTATCGATATTGCCCATCAGATCGTGCATTTCCTTGCGTGAATCGTTCAGGTACAACAAGCCCGTCGTGATCTCGCCAGCGTTGAAACGATCTCGCAAATACTTGAACGCTATTGCGCGGCTGGTGGGATCGTAGGTGCGGTCTACCTTGTGCAGCACGATCTTGCTGCCATCGTGCAGCTCGACTGACATCGCCGAGCCCTCGTCGTAGGCCATCTGTATCTCCTCGGCCGGCGCGATGTAATCGATGTCGACAACATGGTGATCCTTCTGCCTCGTGTGGGCGTAGCTTTTTGTAGAGCCGTCGTGATCGTTGAATGTCACACAGGGACTGATAATGTCGACCAACGAAAAACCATCATGCACCAATGCGCCTTTGATAAGGGGTACCAACTGCGCCTTGTCACCCGAGAAACTGCGCGCAATATATGTCGCGCCCAGACTCAACGCGGTGCTCACCGGATCGATTGGTTCCTGCTGATTCGGGAGCCCCTTCTTGGGCTTGCTGCCGATGTCCGCCGACGCCGAGAACTGCCCCTTGGTGAGTCCATAGACGCCGTTATTCTCCAGGATATAACACATGTTGATGTTGCGCCGTATCGCATGCACGAACTGGCCGGCGCCGATCGACAGTGAATCGCCGTCCCCTGATACGCCGATATATTTCAGATTCCTGTTGGCAGCATTGGCGCCCGTGGTTACCGAGGGCATACGCCCGTGTACCGAGTTGAAGCCGTGAGACTGCCGCACAAAATAGGCCGGCGTCTTCGAAGAGCACCCTATGCCACTCATCTTGGCAAGCATGTGCGGCTCGATGTCGAGCTCGAAAACGGCCTGGACGATTGCGGCAGTCACCGAATCGTGGCCACACCCGGCGCAAAGCGTCGATACCGCACCTTCATAGTCACGCGAAGTCAGGCCGAGCTTGTTCTTCGGCAGGCTCGGGTGGACGATTCCGGGCTTTGTAATGTAAGTCATGCGGCGCGCCCTTTTGATATCTCTTCGAGAACTCTGTGCACGACGAATCCGGCGTTAAGTGGATTGCCGTTGTAGTGCAACAGAGACACGATCTTGTCCGGCGCGGCATCGCAATCGAGAATCAGCAACGTGCGCAGCTGAGCATCACGATTCTGCTCCACAACGTATATGACTTCGTGTTTTTCGATAAAGTCCTTGACCGAGTCGCCGAACGGAAATGCCCTGACACGACAATAGTTCAGCCCGACGTTTTGCTTGCTGAGGCGGTCCAGAGCTTCCTTGCACGCCCCGTTGCCACTACCCACGGTGAGGATCGCGGCCTTGTTGAACGTCGAGTACGCGATATCGGGCTCCGGAACGAGCGTGCGTGCCGTTTCCCACTTGTCGAGAAGGCGATCAACGACCTCCTGATAGTCCGCAGCATTCTCGGTGTAGGCACCGAGCGCGGTATGCCCGGACCCGCGCGTAAAATAGGAACCTTTCGGATGCGTACCCGGCAATGTTCGGTAGGGAATGCCATCCCCGTCGACGTCCAGGTATCGATAGAACGCCTCCATTTCCTCGAGATCATCTGCGGATAACACCTTGCCGCGATCATGAACGTAATCCTCGTCCCATTCGAATTCCGGCACCATCCAGTCATTCATTCCTATATCGAGATCCGACAACACCATGACGGGCGTCTGCAGTCGCTCCGCAAGGTCAAAAGCCTGAACCGCCATGGTGAAACACTCGTACGGGTCCGCCGGGAATAACAGGACATGTTTGGTATCGCCGTGCGATGCGTAGGCGCAGCACAGGATGTCGGATTGCTGGGTCCTCGTGGGCATGCCTGTCGACGGTCCCGTGCGCTGTACATTGAAAATGACAGCCGGAATTTCTGCGTAGTAGGCATAGCCGATGAACTCACTCATCAGCGAGATACCGGGACCACTCGTCGGTGTAAACGCTCGTGCACCCATCCAGCTTGCGCCGAGCACCATGCCGATCGCGGAGAGTTCGTCTTCGGCCTGAATGATTGCGTAGGTGCGCTTGCCGCTTTCCGGGTCAATACGGTATTGCGCGCAAAACGATCGAAAGCCGTCCATTAGCGACGTCGACGGTGTGATCGGATACCAGGCGCCAACCGTTGCGCCTGCATAAACACAGCCAAGTGCGGATGCGGTGTTGCCGTCGATTACGATCTGTTGGCTCGTCGCGTCCATTTTTTCGACCTTGGGCGGCAACGGGCAGGCAACGTTTTCGATCGCAAATTCGTAACCGAGGTGTATCGCGTCCATGTTCGAGGCGATCATGTGTTGCTTGGCTGCGAAGGTCTCTTCGAGCAGCTCCTTGATGACTTCGAGATCGATGTCCAGCAATGCGGCAATCGCGCCGACGTAAGCGATGTTTTTCATCAGGATACGCGTGCGCACACCGTCGAATTGCTCATTACACATTCTCGAGAACGGAATGCCTACTACCGTAATGTCCTCGCGGTCGAGTAATTTGTTGCGCGGCCAGGTCGAATCGTAGACCAGCCAGCCGCCTGGCGTGACATCTGACATGTCCTTGGCGTAGGTTTGCGCATTCATCGCAACCATGATGTCAACGCGGTCCGAGCGCGCCTGGTAACCGTCCCTGGTAACTCGAATCTCGTACCAGGTCGGCAACCCCTGGATGTTGGACGGAAAATAGTTCTTGCCGACGACTGGTATGCCCATGCGAAAAATGGCCTTGCGCAACAGGCCATTGGCGCTTGCCGACCCGGTGCCGTTGACCGTGCCTATCTTGATGACTACGTCGTTGACCGCTGCCACGTGTTGTCCCTGTCAGGCCGCCGTCGTTTCAGCGTCGCCCGATTGCTCGACAAGCGCTTCGTCCGCGACATTTGGTATCAATACCTGCGATTTCTGCATGTCCCAGGCACCGGTCGGGCAGCGTTCGGCACACAAGCCGCAATGCACGCAAATATCTTCATCCTTAACCATCACACGGGCAGTTTGCGGCAGTTCGGCCGATACATACAGCGCTTGCTCCGGATTGCTTGCGGCCGCCGACAAGCGGCCACGCAGTTCGGTTTCATCAGCGTTTTGGGCAATGGTCAGACAATTGACCGGGCATATATCGATGCAGGCATCGCACTCGATGCACAGCCCGGCGGCGAACACGGTCTGGATATCGCAGTTCAGGCAACGCTCGACTTCCTGGATCGTCTGCTCCAGGGTAAAACCGAGTTCAACCTCAATGTCGAGTTTCTTGAACCGCTCCTTGAGCTCGACATGCGGCATCAGCCCTCGCGCAGACGGGTCATAATCGTTCGAGTAACTCCATTCGTGCATGCCCATCTTCTGCGAAATCAGGTTGACGCCAGTGGGCATGCGTTCGCTGAGGTCTTCGCCTTCACAGTATTTGTGTATGGATATCGCCGCCTCGTGTCCGTGGGCCACCGCCCAGATAATGTTCTTGGGACCGAACGCAGAATCACCGCCGAAAAAGACGCCATCGCGCGAACACATCATTGTCGTTTCGTCCACGACCGGGCATTGCCACTCATCGAACTCGATGCCGATGTCGCGCTCGATCCACGGGAATGCATTGTCCTGCCCGATCGCGAGAATTACGTCGTCGCAGGGAATGATTTTCTCATCGACGACGGTGCCGCGATCGATGCGACCGTTCTCATCAAGCTCGTATTCCATCAGCTCGAACGTCATGCCGACGAGCTTGCCGTCCTCGATGACGAAATCTTTTGGCGAATGATTGACGAGGATCTCGACATTCTCTTCTTCGGCATCCTCTAGTTCCCAGTCCGAAGCTTTGAAAAAGCCACGTGGCTTGCGCGCCATGACCTTGACGTCGTTGGCGCCCAGCCGTAGCGACGTGCGACAACAATCCATCGCCGTGTTGCCGACGCCGATGATCAGTACGCGTTTGCCAATTTTCTCGATGTGTTCGAAAGCAACGGATTCGAGCCAGTCGATGCCAATGTGAATACGCTCGCTGTCATAGCGCCCCGGAATCTCGAGATTCTTGCCCCGCGGCGCTCCCGTGCCGACAAAAACCGCGTCGAACTCCTGGCTGTCGAGCAGCTGCTGCATACTCTCGATCGGGTGATTCAACTTCAGATCGACACCCATATCGATGATGTAGTTGATCTCTTCGTCCAGCACATCAGGTGGCAGCCGGAACCTCGGTATGTTGGTGCGCATCAGGCCGCCCGTTGCATCGAGCGATTCGAAAATGGTGACCTCGTAACCGAGCGGTCGCAGATCGTTCGCTACGGTCAACGATGCACAGCCACAACCGATCAGCGCCACTTTCCTGCCGTTGCTCGTCTCGGGCGCCCTCGGCAGCCGATCCGTAATATCGTCACGATGATCGGCGGCGACACGCTTCAGCCGACAGATCGCAACCGGCTTATCTTCCACGCGCCTGCGTCTGCAGGCGGGCTCGCAGGGACGATCGCAAACACGCCCGAGAATGCCCGGGAACACATTCGATTTGCGATTCTCCATGTAGGCATCGTTGAAATCGCCCTGGGCGATGAGCCTTATATATAGGGGAACGTCGGTATGGGCCGGACAGGCCCACTGGCAATCGACGACTTTGTGAAAATAGTCGGGGTTAGATGTGTCGGTTGGCTTCATTCGAGTACCGCAGCAGGGGTGCATCTAGTCCCCGATCACGGCCCAGTCCCTTACGGGCGGTAGCATAACTGTATCGCCCGGAAAGTAAACAATTTTGAAAACGCTGCGGCCGGCACCTGCAAAAGCTGCCGCTGGTACTCCTTCAATAACACATTGAAGGAGTACTAGTACTGACTGACTATCGCGCGCGCAGGAATTCGAGGCGCTGCCCCGCAATATTCCTGGTTAGCTCGCCGTCACGATAGACGACTTCCCCATTGACGATTGTCGTGTCAATCGTGGAAGAGAACTCGTGACCCTCGAACGGCGACCAGTGACATTTGCAGAGCAGGTTCGACTTGTCGACCTTGTATGGCCTGCCCGGATCGACGATAACCAGGTCCGCATACCACCCCTCCCGAACATAGCCGCGATTCTGTACCCCGAAAAGGTCTGCTGGCGCATGACAGGCACGATCGACGATGAGCTCCGGGGTTAACTCTCCCCGAGCTACGAGGTCAAACAGGGCGAGCAGCGCGTGTTGAACGAGCGGCAAGCCAGCTGGCGCCTTGAAGTAACTGCGCTTCTTTTCGCCCGCAGTATGCGGGGCGTGATCCGTGGCGATCACGTCAATGCGACCATCCCTAAGCGCCTTGATCAGTGCTGCACGATCGGTCGCGGCCTTGATGGCCGGGTTGCATTTGATGCGCGTACCGAGATCCTCATACCGCGACTCGTCGAACCACAAATGATGCACACAGACCTCGGCGGTAATGCGTTTCTCGGAACGGTGTGCCTTCGAAAACAGCGCCATTTCCAGCGCTGTCGTCAGATGCAGGATGTGCAACAAGGCGTCGAAGCGGCGTGCCAGCTCAACGGCCAGGCTGGAAGACGCCAGGCATGCGCCCGCCGAACGGATATTGGGATGCTCTGACATCGGCACGTTGTCACCGAACGTATCGCGCGCTCGAGCTTCGTTGTCCCAGATCGTCGGCGAGTGCTCACAATGCGTAAGCACGATGATCGGCGCACTTTCAAAAATTCGCTCGAGCGCTACCGGATCGTCGACGAGCATGTCGCCGGTGGACGCACCCATGAACGCTTTGATGCCGCAGGCCTCGCCGATCTCGAGCGCCTTGATCTCGTCGATGTTTCTATTCGTGGCACCGAGGTAGAAGCCGTAGTTGGCCGTACAACGATACTCTGCCATGGCGTATTTCTCGGCGAGCGCGTGACGTGTGGTCGTCTGTGGGTTGACGTTCGGCATATCCATGAAACTGGTGATGCCGCCTGCCGCAGCCGCAGCCGATTCCGTCGCCAAATCACCCTTGTTGGTAAGGCCGGGCTCGCGGAAATGAACCTGGTCATCGATCATGCCGGGCATCAGAAACCTGCCGCCGGCATCGATGACCTCGATACCGTCACCGGCAGGGATGCCGGCTGCGATTTTCCCTATGCGCTCGCCCTCGATCAAAACGTCGGCGTCACGGATGTCGCCCTCGTTAATCAGGCGTGCGTTTGTGATCAGCAGCTTGCTCAATCGCGTTCTTTCCAGCCGTCGACGTCAGCGTGGCGCCGGGATTCGGCATTATGGAAGGGTCACGGATCAATTGCCATGCCGGCCGCAATACCGAGTTGAATGGCCCTGCTTGCCGTCGCAATGGCGTTTCTGCGATGAGCGACGCTGACCAGCGTCACGTCGAGCGAGCGGAGATTGTCGAGCACGTGGCACTCGGTAACGTGATCGAGGTGACTCGTTGCCTCGTCGAGAAACAGTACAGCTGGCCGGCGGTACAGCGCCCGTGCCAGCAACAGGCGCTGCACCTGTCCGCCAGAAAGTCCTGCGCTCGCGCCCGCGATCGGTGTATGTACTGTCATTGGCAGCATCTGCAGTTCTTCCCAGATGCACGCAAGTTCTGCTGCTTCACGGATCCGGCCGAGGTCCGGCGTGAGCTCGAAGCAACTGATGTTGTCCGCGATCGATCCCTCGAACAATCGATCCGATTGCAATACCACACCGAACTGTTGCCGCAACGCGTCGCGATCCCAGAGTGTGGCCTCGATGCCGTCATAGCGCAGCGATCCCCTGTCGGGCGGGAGCGCACCCGCCAGCAGCCGCAGCAGGGTCGATTTACCGGCACCCGATGGACCCAGGATCACGACCGACTCGCCGGCGTCGATGCTGGCATCGAAGCCCGCAATAACGGCAGGACCGCCTGGATAGCGGAACTCGAGCCCATCGCACCAGATACCGCCGCGCAAAGACCTGCGCATCGCCGGGCCATTAGTCAGCGGCTCCGCCTCCTCCGCCACGATGTCGGCAACGCGCTCAACGTGCGAGCGCACGAGGTAGAGCTGTCGTGCGGCGCCGATAAGGTCGGCGGTCGCCACCATCAGCCTGCCTCGCAAGCTGATGAACGCGAAGAGTACGCCGAGCGTGAACTGCTTGCTGAGGACGCCGTCGATACCAATGCCCAGAAACAACATGTACTCGATGACGTTGACCACGCTACCGCCGGCGTTCGCGAAAACGCCAAGCTGCGCCTGCCGCGTGACTGCATTGGTCGCGGCGACGAAGCCCTGCTGCCAGTGAGCAAGCCGCTGAGTCGAGAGCCCGAGCGCGCTGACCGATGCATACGCCCGCAGCGACTCGATCAGCGAGTTGTTTGCGCGTGCTGATGCCAGCAGCGCTTCCAGGTTCAGGGACCGGGAGCGCGGCAGAATGGCGACCTGCAGCAACGCGACCAGGATCAGTGCCGAAATGGCGAGGAGCGCCAGTACCGGACTGTAAGCAATCATTACGGCAATTGTTGTCAGAATGACCGTTCCTTGCACGATTACCTGTAACGACGTTTCTGTCAGTACCGTACGCAGCGGGCGCAGCGAGTCGACCCGCGACATCAGGTCCCCGACCGAGCGCCGCTCGATCGTGCCAGCCGGCAAGCGCAGCAGATGCCGAATAATGAGCGTCGTGCTATCGGTCGCGAGCCGCATACCCGTGTACAGGGCAACCCGGCGGCGCAAAGTATCGATCACGACCGTCGCGAGCATTACGAGTGCAATGCCCGCAATGACGCGGTAGAGCCACTGCCGGTCCTGACCGAGCACGACTTCGTCGATGAGCAGCTGGGTGGCGACGGCCGGCACCAGGGCAAGCAACTGGGTCACGATCAGCATGAACAGCATCAGCGCGAGATAGCGACCGAGCCCGCGGAACGAGCGCAGCAACCCCGATGCCGATGGCAGACCCTGGCCGACATTCCTGGAAAAGTCCGCTGCACGGGCGAACTCGACGGCGACGCCTGTAAAGGAATTGTCGAGGTCCTTGATGTCCAGCACTCGACGACCGGATGCGGGATCGTGAATGACCACTTGCCGGCGGCGCACGCGAGTAGCGACGACGAAGTGATCAAATTCCCAGTGCAATATTGCGGGCAACGCCAGGCGATGCATATCCGACAGGCGTAGTCGCAATGGACGCGCCACGAGTCCAAGTGCCGCCGCTGCCGTCAGGATGCCCCGCAGATTGGGCGCACTCCCGCCGAAACGTCTGCGCATC
>DAOWGY010000117.1 GCA_030641695.1 Gammaproteobacteria bacterium | reverse complement strand
AGCGGCCGATTTTGTAGGAAGCCGGGCAAATCCATGAAATACCCGATATCCGTGACTGCCGGACTGGCGGGGCTGCTCATCGCGCACCTCGCATACGCGCAGTCTGACAACAACGATGACAGGGACTTTGAACTCCCCGGTGCAGACGTAGACGTGCTTCCGGGCGACGGTGGCCTGGACATGGCAGACGTCGACTTCGTCGGCAGCCCGCTGTCGAGGTTCTCGGAAAGGTGGCCCGAAGACCTGGTCATCGCGCCGATTCCGGGCCGCTCACCGCAGGTAGGCTGGACCCTCGCGCTCGCCGGCGGCTACTTCCTCGAATCGAAGCAAGAAGACAGCGATACCGCGCCATCTCTCCTCGGTGGATTCGCCTGGTACGCGGAAAACGGCAGCTATGCCTACGGCGGCGGTGCCAACCTTCACCTTCTGGACGACAACTTGCGAGTAAAGGCGGGCGCCGGCTACATGGACGTACGCTATCGATTCTACGGTGTCGGCAACGAGGCCAATGACAGTGGCATTTCGGTGGATGTCCTGCAGGAGGCGCCGTTGTACTTTGCGTCTGCCTCGTACCGGGTCTGGAGGAAGCTGTATGTCGGACTCGGTTATGTCGCTGGCGACGTGGACTCGCGATTGCGCTTCGTGATCGACCAGCCGTTCTTTGACCCAACCCTGAAACTCGATATTGGCGCCATCTCAATACCGATTGTTTACGATTCGCGTGATCATGAACAGTTTCCGCGCAGCGGCTGGATGATGACCGGTCGTACGATGCTCTATCGCAAGAGCGTCGGCAGTGACTTCGATGCCGAAACCTTCATGGTCAACGTGAACCACTACCGCCCGATTCGTGAGCGTGACGTACTCGCGATTCGCGGCTATTTCCGGACTACCAGCGGTACGGCACCTTTTTTCATTAAGAGCACTTTCGGTGGCGGCACGGACCTGAGGGGCTACCCTTCCGGGCGCTATCGCGACAATATGATGTACGCATTGCAGAGTGAGTACCGCTGGCAAATGAACGACAAGTGGATTTTCACGGGCTTCGCGGGTTTCGGTGAGGTCGCACCGGACGTTAGCGAGTTCGGCAAGAACTTCCTGCCTGCCGCCGGCATCGGTGCCCGATTCGTCGTTTCGCAGAAACATCGCGTCTCGCTGTCCGCTGATATCGCCGTCGGCGATGACGGTGCAGAGTATTACTTTGGCGTGGGTGAGGCGTTTTGAAAAATATTATTCGCGAGCCGTTGGTGCACTTCCTGGCCATTGGAATGGGGCTCTTTATCCTGTTCGGGCTTGTCGCGCCGGCTAACGACAATCTGGACAGCAAGACCATCGTCGTTAACCGCAACGCACTGCTGACGTTCGTTCAGTATCGCTCCAAGGCGTTCAACCCTGAAGTAGCTGCGGCGCGACTCGACGCGCTAAGCGCCGCGGAGCTTGATTTACTCATCGCTGATTTTGTTCGCGAAGAGGCGCTACACCGGCAAGCGCTCGCGCTCGGCATGGACGCAAATGACTACGTCATCAAGCAAAGACTGATCCAGTCGCTGCAGTTCATCACGAACGGTTTCGTCAACGCCGCCATCGATGTATCCGACGAGGACGTCGCCGAGTACTACGAGGCCAACAAGGACGACTATTTTGTCGATCCATATATCACGTTTACTCACGTCTACTTCAGTACCGACAGACATGGCGCAGAGCAGGCTCGGGCGCTGGCCGAAACGAAGCTCGCGCAGCTAAATAGTGAGAGCGTACATTTTTCCGAGAGTACGCGGCACGGCGAACGCTTTCTCTATAACGTCAACTACGTCGAACGCACGGCGGATTTCATCGCCAGTCATTTCGGCACGCCGATGGCGACCGCCGTGTTTGAACTCGAGCCGGATTCCGAGACCTGGCGCGGACCTTTCGAGTCGTCTTATGGTTATCACGTCGTGATGCTTACGAGACGAACCGACGGTAACCAGCCCGAGCTCTCGGAAATCGAGGCGGCGGTACGCGATGATGCGGAGCGAATCGCCATCAATGAGCTCAACGAACTGGCTGTTCAGGCGATTGTCGCTACCTACGACGTGCGCATGGACTACGAACTCGAAAACGGCGAATGACGGCCCGACTTCTTCTGGTTACCGGCCTGATCGCGCTTGCGTCCGCGGCGCAGGCACACGATTCACGGCCGAATTTCGTCGAGATCATCGAGACAGGACCGGGCATTTTCAGCGTTCACTGGAAGGTACCGTCGACAGTCCCCAATGCCGCGCTGCCAAGCATCGGGATGCCCGCCGGATGCGAAACCGACACGCGCCTGGCGGCGCAGCAGGCCGGCGGAGCGTATGTCGGTCAGCAAACTTACGCTTGCCCGGAAGGCCTGTCGGGGAAAGTTGTCAGCATCGATTTCCCGATCATCAATCCGTCATTGTCGACCCTTTTCCAGGTCAAACTCGCGAGCGGTGAGCAGCACGTAAAAATCCTGAAACCGAGCGAGAGCGAGTGGATAGTGCCGGACGCCGAAAGCATGCTCGTAGTCGCAGGGCAATACACACTGCTCGGCGTCGAGCACATTTGGATTGGCATCGACCACCTGCTGTTCGTCGCCTGCCTGCTGTTGATCGCACGTGGACCGCGCAAGGTCCTGATTACGATCACCGGCTTTACGATCGCGCATTCGATTACCCTGGCGCTGGCTGCGCTCGATATCATTCGCATTCCGACGCCACCTGTCGAGGCCGCGATCGCGTTGAGTGTCGTATTCCTCGCCTGGGAAATCGCCAAAGGGGACGAGAACTCGATGACATACCAGTTCCCAATTGCAGTATCGATCTCGTTCGGCCTGTTGCATGGCCTTGGTTTCGCTGCCGTGCTGCGTGACATCGGCTTGCCACAGACGGAACTGCCAACGGCGCTCTTATTCTTCAACGTCGGTGTCGAGATCGGCCAGATTCTGTTCATACTGGCGTTACTCGCTGCCTTCTTCCTTGCGCGACCTCTGCTCAGACGGGTGCTGCAAACCGACGGTCAGGATGT
>DAOWGY010000228.1 GCA_030641695.1 Gammaproteobacteria bacterium | reverse complement strand
CCGGTATCAGGACGTCGGCGCGCACGAGCACGTTCTCATGTCGAAACGTCGCTTCGAAGATCGGAAAACGGGCACCACCATCGAGGAGCACCTTCGTCTCGTGCACCATTATTCCCGTCTTTCGGTTGAACGGAATCTCGACGGACTCATCCGTGCCGTAGAGTTGTTGCGAAATCGCCCCGACCTGGTGGCCTGTTGCCCAGAGCGATTCCGTCAGAGCAGAAACGTCGGCCAGCTCGGGATAGTGTTTTTCCAGGTGCAGGCGCTTCGGGCACTGCCAGGCAGAGATGAGCTTTGATTTAGAGAGGTAGGGTCTTCCCTGCGCCATGACAGAGAGTGTACATGAGGCCTGATACTCAGGACGCCGGCATTGTCTTGCTCGCAATCGCGCCATTGAATACGCCCGACAAGGTGTCCAGTAGCTGCTGGTCGGAGTGAACCAGTGGATCACTGGTGGCATCGGCAACGCCGAGCATCGTCATCAGTCCCAGTGCGGACGTCCAGGCCGTGAAGGCCAGCTGTCGCATGTGACGGCGTTCCGCATCGTTTGCAGACGATCCGGAAATGCGCTCCTCCAGCAGATCAAACAGGTCGCGAGTTCGCGGATTGATCTCCTGGCGAAGCGTGTCCTCGTCAATCCCTGACTCGGCCGCCGAATAGAGTTGCGCCTGACAATAGACGGTTCGGAAAGCATCGAGGCGATTGATGTAATGATCGTAAAAAGCCCGGATCAGATCGCCCAACACATCCTCTGCACGCTCGGAATTTTCGATGACATGTATGAGTGTCTCGATTTCATCATCGACGAGCGTCGTGACCATGCTCCGTACCATTGCTTCCTTGGACGGGAAGTAATGGTAAAGCGCCTGCTTGGTCATACCGAGTTGCCCCGCGACTGACGCCAGTGTCACAGCCTCGACGCCACCGTCACGCAACAGGTCCTGCGCGACCTGCAAAATCTCTCGCCGTGCCTGCTCGCGCTTTTGTTCCACACGGGCCGAACGCTGACGTTTCGCCGGAGCATTGCTCATCACGATCTCAATAATTTGCCATTGTTCAATTATTTTAACTGTGTTAAACTTTTTTGTAAATACCTTATGAGCAAACGATCATGCCCGTCGAAACAGCCACGCTGAGCCTCGAAAACCCCGTGTTTCATACCTACCTGCTCGCCGCCGCGATCATGATTCTCAAACTGATGATTCAGCCCTGGATCACGGTACAGCGCATGATGAAAGTCAGGGCCGGGTTTCGCAGTCCTGAGGACGCGAAGAAAAGTCCGTTCAATGCCGCACCACGCGAAGGTCAACTGGACGTCAACGAATACGTTGACCGATCACGTCGCATCAACATGAACGATCTCGAGAGCATCCCCGGTTTTCTCGCCGCCGGATTCCTGTTTGTTCTGACCGGGCCGCCGCTGTTGCTCGCTCAAATTCTGATCTGGACATACGTCGGCGCCCGAGCCGCCCACTTCGTGGCCTATACCACTGCCCAGCTGCACGACGTCCGTGCCTTCTGCTGGACGTGGAGCTCCGTGTCAGTCATCGCGATGGCGGTGTATGTGCTGATGCAGGTGTGGTGACAGTGCTCTCGAAAACACCAACCAATTTGTGACCGCATTTTCCGCACAAGCCATCGTGTGTCAGGTTCCAGGTGGACAGCTCGTACCAGTCCCTGCCAATAAGGATTTCGCCGCAGTTGCGGCAATAAGTGCTCGAGCCTTTGAAGTCGTGGACATTACCGGTGTACACGTGATGCAGACCG
Organism: Gammaproteobacteria bacterium; assembly: GCA_030641695.1. Classification (GTDB taxonomy): domain Bacteria; phylum Pseudomonadota; class Gammaproteobacteria; order Steroidobacterales; family Woeseiaceae; genus UBA1847. Next base: position 1,368 of record DAOWGY010000228.1, on the reverse strand, counting down.
GCCCGGAACGCGATATCGCGTGAACGAGTCAGCGTCGCCATCGGTGTGCGCGGCGTGTCCATCATCTTCCAGTCGGGATGAAACGCCGAGAAGTGCAAGGGTACGTCGGGGCCCAGGTGCTCCATGATCCACTGCGTCATCGCCTCGATCTCGGCTTCGCTGTCGTTCTCGCCCGGTACCAGCAATGTTGTGAGCTCGAACCAGACATTGGTTTCGTTTTTTAGATAGATCAGCGTGTCGAGCACGGGCTCGAGGTGTCCACCACAGATTTTCCAGTAAAAGCGATCCGTGAATGCTTTCAAATCGATATTCGCCGCGTCCATATGGCTGAAAAATTCCTCACGCGCCTGCTCCGTGATGTAGCCGGCCGTGACCGCGACGTTCCTGATGCCCTGCTCCCGGCAGGCTGCCGCCACGTCAACCGCGTACTCGAGAAAAATCACGGGGTCGTTGTAGGTATAAGCGACGCTGTGACTGCGCGTCTCAATTGCCATTTCGGCGATTTCCTCTGGCGTCGCGCTGGCCTGCAAGCGATCGAACTCGCGCGACTTCGAGATATCCCAGTTCTGACAGAACTTGCAGGCGAGATTGCAGCCGGCGGTACCGAACGACAGCGCCGACGTGCCTGGAAGAAAGTGGTTGAGTGGCTTTTTCTCGATGGGATCGACGCAGAATCCGCTCGAACGACCGTAGGTGGTGAGAACGATCTCGTCGTTGGCGCGCCCGCGGACAAAGCACAGGCCGCGCTGGCCATCACGCAACTTGCAGTACCGGGGACAAAGGTCGCACTGCAGCCTGCCGTCATCGAGCGGCTGCCAGTAGCGGCCTGATACGCCTGATATATCGCTAGTCATCGCCATGCTGCCTGACACAACAATATGGGGCCGTCGGCACACCCTATCAATGCCGCGAGGCCCGTAGACTTACCTATGTCTATTAGATTTCAATGGCCTACAATGGATCGGTCGAGGACTACCACGCGTGGAAATGGGTGCTATCCGACAACCCGCCGTTGCCGGTCAATTCTACTCCGAGGGTGCCGGAGAACTCAGAATGGCCGTAACGACGCTGCTCGATGAGGCGCAGGAGCGAGATACCCCTGCCCCCAAGGCCCTGATTGTGCCGCATGCCGGCTATATCTACTCGGGTTCGGTGGCTGCTGAGGCATACGCGTTACTTAAGCCCTACCGCGAGCAATATCAACGCGTGATCCTGCTCGGTCCCTGCCACTGCGTTCCTGTACAGGGAATTGCGCTCAGCAGTGCCGACGTGTTTCGCACGCCGCTCGGCGACGTACCGCTCGACAAGGCTGCCATCGACGACCTGAACGTTCCGGGCGTGCAGGTCTACGACGCATCGCACGAGTCT
>DAOWGY010000257.1 GCA_030641695.1 Gammaproteobacteria bacterium | reverse complement strand
CTCAAGGCGATCGGCATCGACACACTCGTGCATGACATCCGCTTCGTAGAGGACAACTGGGAGTCGCCGTCCCTGGGTGCCTGGGGCCTGGGTTGGGAGGTCTGGCTGAACGGCATGGAAGTGACGCAATTCACCTACTTCCAGCAGGTGGGTGGTCTCGAATGCCGGCCAGTCACGGGCGAGATTACTTACGGGCTCGAACGCCTTGCGATGTATTTGCAGAACGTGGAAAGCATTTTCGACATCATCTGGACAGACGGACCGCTCGGGCGCATTACCTATGGCGACGTCTATCACCAGAACGAAGTCGAACAATCGAAGTACAACTTTGAAGAAGCCGACGTCGACACACTGTTCCACGATTTCGATCATGCCGAGCACGAGTGTGTTCGACTGATCGAACTCAATCTCGCGCTTCCGGCCTACGAACAAATGCTCGCTGCATCACACCTCTTCAACTTGCTTGACGCGCGCCAGGCGATTTCGGTCAGCGAGCGACAGCGATTCATCCTGCGCGTCAGAACGATGGCGCGCGCAGTCGCCGAAGCGTACTACCAGAGTCGCGAGGCGCTCGGCTTTCCAATGGTCAGGTCGGTTGGTGCCGGGAGCAAAGATCAATGAAGCCCGCCGACCTGCTGGTGGAAATCGGCACCGAGGAACTGCCGCCCAAGGCCTTGCGTGGTCTCATGGATGCCTTCGCCGCCAATCTCGGCGGCGCCATCGATGGCGCCCGCCTCGAGCGTGGCGAGCTGCGCGCCTATGCAAGGCCCAGGCGTCTCGCGGTTTTTGTCGCGGACCTGGCGCGCAGCCAGGAAGACCGTCGCGTATCACAGAAAGGGCCACCGGTCTCCGTGGCTTTCGACGATGCAGGCAACGCGTTGCCGCCAGCGACTGCGTTTGCGAAGAAATGCGGTATCGCCGTCGCTGACCTCGGGCGCTCGAAGACCGACAAGGGCGAATGGCTGACTGCGGACACCGTGGAAAAGGGCAAGACGGCGGCCGAGTTGCTTCCCGGGTTGATCGAGAAAGCGCTCGCCGAGCTACCGATACCACGTCGCATGCGCTGGGGCGCGGGCGATGCCGAATTCGTGCGCCCGGTGCACTGGGTCGTGTTGCTGCACGGCGGCAAGGTCGTCCCCGGTTCAATTATGGGCATCGAGACCGGCAACAAGTCGCAGGGTCACCGCTTCCATTCGAAAGGGTCGATCGCGATCGCGAAACCCGCGGAGTATCTCGACACCCTGGAGCAAAAGGGTCACGTCATAGCGGACTTCGACGTGCGCCGCGAGCTCGTCATGAAAGGCGTTACGGCAGAGGCCAGCAAAGCGAAAGGCGTCATTGTCGACGGCGAATCCCTGTTTGATGAGGTCGCAGCGCTCGTCGAATGGCCGGTGCCGATGCTCGGCGGTTTCGACGAGGATTTCCTGCAATTACCTCGCGAGGTGGTGGTCTCCACCCTCACAGGGCATCAGCGCTACTTTCCGATCGCGGACCGCTCGGGCGAACTGTTGCCGCGCTTTGTGACCGTCGCCAACCTCGACAGCACGAAGCCGCAGAAAGTCCGCGAAGGCAACGAGCGCGTAATTCGACCGCGGCTCGCCGATGCGGCGTTCTTCTGGGAAAGCGACCGCCGCAAGGCGCTTGCCACGCGCCGCGAAGAATTGCGTGACGTCGTCTATCAGCGTGGACTCGGCAGCCTGTACGACAAGAGCGAGCGCACGGCAGCGCTCGCAAGCTGGATCGCCGTGCAGCTCGGCATTGACGCCGATTCCATCGAGCGCGCCGCCATGCTCTGTAAATGCGACCTGCTCACCGGCATGGTCGGCGAGTTTCCGGATTTGCAGGGCACGATGGGGCGCTATTACGCGACGTCTGACGGCGAACCCGAGGAGGTCGCGGCCGCGATCGGCGAACACTACCAGCCCCGCTTCGCGGGTGACGCGCTTCCGGAGTCCGGCGCGGGTCAGGTGCTCGCTATCGCGGACCGCCTCGACACGCTTGCCGGGGTTTTTACAATCGGCAAGAAGCCGTCAGGCAATCGCGATCCATTCGGCTTGCGGCGTGCGGCGCTCGGCATCATCCGGCTATGCATCGAATGCGAGCTCGATCTCGACCTGAAAGCCATGATCGCGAAGGCGCTGGAATTGCAGCCGGCCGGCAAGGGCGATTCCGATGAGCTTCACGAAGAACTTTACGTCTTCATTACTGAGCGCCTGCGGCGCTACTTCCTCGATCGCGACCCGGGTCTCGATACGGAAACGTTCGACGCCGTCATGGCGCGCCGGCCATCGTCGCTTATCGACTTCGAGCGCCGCCTGCTGGCCGTACAGGCGTTTCTCGAGCTCGACGAAGCACAAAGCCTCGCGTCTGCCAATAAACGCATCGCCAACATTTTGCGCCAGGCGGGCGAACTAAGCGGCGCAGAAATTAACGAGACGCTGCTCGGCGACGACGCCGAAATCGATTTGTTCGCGGCGCTCGGCAACGCAAGCGAGGCCGTCCGCCCGCTACTCGATGAGCGGCAGTACACGGAGGCGTTGCGCCAGCTGGCCGGACTGCGGCAGCCGGTAGACCGCTTCTTCGACGACGTCATGGTGATGGTCGATGACGAGGCGACAAAGAACAATCGCCTCGCCTTGCTCAGTGAGCTGCGGGCGCTGTTTCTCGATGTGGCCGACATTTCCCGCCTGTCGGTCGCATAGCGATGAATGCTGACAGCCTGGGCAGGGGGCTGATCATTCTCGATCGCGACGGTGTCATCAACGAGGACTCCGACGACTACATAAAAAACACGGACGAATGGCGGGCCCTGCCAGGCAGCCTCGAGGCGATCGCGGCATTATCGGGCGCCGGCTTCACGCTCGCAGTCGCGAGCAACCAGTCCGGTATCGCGCGGGGGCTTTTCGATCAGCGCGCACTCGACGCAATGCATCACAAGATGCTCGAGCTCGTCGACGGCGCCGGTGGCCGTATAAGCAAGGTCGTTATCTGCCCGCACGGCCCTGACGATGGCTGCGATTGCCGCAAACCAATGCCCGGACTCCTCGAACAACTCGCGATTCATTTCGAAACCTCGCTTGCTGGCGTGGCGGTGATTGGTGATGCGCTACGCGACCTCGAGGCAGCGGCGGCTGTAGACGCAACACCGATCCTGGTTCGCACGGGTAAGGGCCTGCGCACCGAGGCAGCACTCCCCGAGCGCTTCGCCAATATTGCCGTCTACGACGACCTTGCCGGCGTGGCCCGGGCGTTGCTCGAAGAGGCCCGCTGACATGGCGATGATCCGCTCGCTGCTATTCATCGGCATCGCCGGCGTGACTGTCGCGATCAGCGCCGCACTTATCCTGCTGACGTTCTGGGCGCCGCCCAAGGTGCCCTGGGCGATCACGGTCGGCTGGTGTCGCCTCGCCGTTTGGCTCGGTCGCGTGATCTGCGGCCTCGATACCGTGGTCGAGGGGCTGGAGAATCTTCCCGACGAGCCCAGCGTCATCATGATCAAGCACACGTCGATGCTCGAGACGTACTGGCAGGTTACCGTATTTCCGAAAACGACCTGGGTCATCAAGCGCGAGGTCATGTTGGTGCCGGTGGTGGGCTGGGCGCTGAAGCTGGTGCTCGACCCGATATTCATCAATCGAGAATCCGGGCGCTCGGCGGTCAAGCAGGTGATCAGCCAGGGCAAACAGAGATTGCAGGACGGCATCTGGGTAACGATCTTTCCCGAGGGGACCCGCATGCCGCCGGGCGAAACCCGGCGCTATGGCGTCAGTGGCGCGGCCCTGGCGCGCGACACGGGGTGCAAGATCGTACCCGTCGCTCACAACGCCGGCGACCTCTGGACGCGGCGCAGCATCATCAAGCGGCCCGGCAAAGTGCGCTTCTGCATTGGCCCGCCGATCGACGCGAGCGGTCGCGAGCCCAAGGAGACGAACCTCATCGTGCAGGACTGGATAGAATCCAAGATGCGTGAGATCAGTACCGTCTATAAGCGCAAGCCGTAGGAGGCAGGCTGTTGGAGCGCTTCGAGAAGCGCTCCAACAACTTATTTACCAGATCTTGACGCGTTCCTCCGGCGGCAGATACAGAGCATCACCCGCCGCGATGTCGAACGCCTCGTAGAACTCCGGCACATTCCGTACCGAACCGTTCGCGCGATACATCGACGGTGAGTGCGGATTCGTCATGATCAACTGGCGCAGGGCTTCGTCGCGATACTTGTTGCGCCAGATCTGGCCAAAACCGAGGAACACCCGCTGTACGCTCGTGAAGCCGTCGATGATGGGCGGCTCCTCACCATCGAGTGACATCTCGTAGGCCAGAAGGCCGATGCTGATGCCGCCGAGGTCGCCGATGTTCTCGCCGAGCGTGAACTCACCGTTGACGCTCAGGTCTTCGAACGGCGCAAATTCATTGTATTGCGCAACGAGCACGCCCGTGCGTTTTTCGAATTCATCGCGGTCTTCCTCAGTCCACCAGTTTCGTAGTACACCGTCGCCGTCGAAGCGGCTCCCCGAGTCATCGAATCCATGGCCGATTTCGTGGCCGATCACGGCACCGATCGCGCCATAGTTGACGGCGTCGTCGGCCTCGAGATTGAAAAACGGCGGCTGCAGAATCGCGGCCGGGAAGACTATTTCGTTGAGCGGTGGGCTGTAATAGGCGTTGACCGTCTGCGGCGTCATGCCCCACTCTGTCCGGTCAACCTCGCCACCCTGCCGCTGAACGTCGCGATCGTACTCAGCCAACGCGGTGCGTTCGATATTGCCGTACAGATCGTCGGCCTCGATGTCGAGCGCAGAGTAGTCACGCCAGACGTCTGGATAACCGACTTTCGGTGTGAATTTCGATAGCTTGTCAAGCGCTTGTGCGCGCGTCTCTTCGGTCATCCACTCGAGCTCTTTGATACTCTTCTCGTATGCCTTGACCAGGTTGCCGACGAGCTCGAGCATGCGCTCCTTGGCCTCGGGCGGAAAGTGCTTCTTCACGTACACCTTGCCGACGACCTCGCCAAGGCTGCCGTTGACCGTTGTCACTGCACGGCGCCACGATTCTCGCTGCTCCTCGGTGCCGGAGAGCGCCTTGCCGTAGAACTCGAAATTCTGCTTGTCGAGTGTATCGTTCAGTCGGTCTGCCGTTGAATTCACGGCTACCCAGTTCAGGTAGGTCTTCCAGGTTTCTATGTCGGTATCCTGGATGATCCCGTCCAGAGCTTTCAGGTAGTCCGTCATGACGACAATCAGGCCGTCATTCCCGGCGCCGATTTGAGCCTCCGCAAGAAAGCCGTCCCAGTTGAAGTTGGGCATGATCCCGGGCAACTCGTCCAGGGGTACTTTGTTGTAATTTACTGCCCAGTTGCGAGCGTCTTCTTTTTTCATGTTCTCAGCTGCGAGGCGGGTCTCGAGCGCCATGATGGTCTCGGCCGCCGATGCGCCCTCCGCCAGGCCGGCAAGATCAAACATGGTCGCTATGTGGGCGACGTACTGCTGCCGAATCTCCTCAGACTTTTCATCGTCCTGGAAGTAGTACTCCCGGTCCGGCAGGCCGAGCCCGCTCTGGAAGGCGTAGACCCCATAATGCGTTGGTCTTTTCAGGTCCGCGAACTGCGCCAGGCCGAAAGGCGCATCGAGGCCACGTTTGATGGCGCCCGCGAAATACACCGCCAGCTCATCGTGACCCGAAATCGCACTGATGCGGTCCAGCTCCGGCTGCAGGGGCTCCACGCCTTTGCTATTGCGTGCCTCCATGTCCATGTAGGACCTGTAGAGATCGCCGACCTTTTGCTCGTCCGTGCCTTTCGCAAAATCTCCGCTAGCCGATGCCTCGATAATCACCCTGACATCCTCTTCGGCTTCGTCTCTCAGAATTCCGAAGCCGCCATACGTCGCCTTGTCAGCCGGAATCTCCGTCTCGGCGATCCACTTGCCGTTGACGTAGGAGAAAAAATCGTCGCCGGGCCGCACGCTCGTATCCATGTTCTCCAGTTCGATACCGGAGACCGGCAGAGGCGCCTCTTCGACGACGGCCTCAGTTGCTTGTTTTTGCCCGCAGGCAGCCAGAGCCATCAATGCGACAGCGCCCAGTAGTTTGTATTTCACGGTAGTCCCCTTCACGATCGCGGCCCTCTATGGGCCGCTTTGTTGCAGATAAATATTTTCCCTGATGGCCGGGCCGCCTCAAAACGCGACGTCCCCGGCAAGCCCATAGACAGCAGGCCGGTGCCTTAGTTTCCTTCCCCGGGCGCGCGGCCGAGGTGTCGAAGCTCGATCGCCTGTGCCTCGGTCAGTGGATACATCTTGCCAATCCGGCAGCCGCGCAGGGTATCGAGCCCTACGTACATGGCGTTGTGGTCGCTGCGTCGGTCCGCTGTCAGCAACTGGCTGTCGCGCAGCTCCCGGCATACGCGCCGGAACTCCAACAGATATTCGTCGTTGCGGGATTTGTAGATCACGAAATAGTCGCTTAAATACGACCACGAGTCATTATTGTAGGTGCGTACCTTATCGACCGTCTGCAACTCGCCGACTTCAACGTAGTCGCGAATCACCAGCGTTTCTTCCGGCACCTCCGGCGTTCCTGAGCAGGCGGCGATGATCGCTACCGTGCTGATTGCATAAAGCGCCTTCATGTCACTCCTCCTCACTAGCCTTGCTGTTGCTGACCGCCATCCGTTCCTCGGCGTACAGCCGTGTAATGAAGGTGGTGGCGCTGGGGTAATCTTCAATCCAGCGTTCGATGTCGTCGCGCATCGCCTGCGGTACACGATCCCTGGCCACACGAATGCCGGCGCTTCCACCGTACTCCTTCGGCTGCAGCCACAGACCCGATATCGCGGCAAACGCGAGGTCCGTGTAGTTGATTTCGTCGCCGCCCAGGATCGAGACCCTGCCATCGGCAAGCCTCGTGTCCAGCTCCTCGAGCAGCCCTTCGATATGGTGGCAGCTTTGCTTGTAATGCTGCTCGTCGGTTCGGAACGTCTTGCTGATCATGAATGCCTGCAGCGGAAACAACGGACCGATGAGTTTGCGTTGCCACCACGGCGTCGCCGGATCGTCGATGCCCCACAGGTGTTTGCACAACTGCGGCTCGCCGAGGAGGTGATAGTAGACCCAGACCTGCAGGTTGCTGCCGTAACGATCGATGCGGCGTTCGAGCTCCAGTCGCTCGGGCGTCGGCTCGAGGAAGTTCGCGGCGTCGCCATACGTCGCCGAGTAAGCGCCCCACAGAAAGCGCAAGATTTCAGGTGAATTGCCGATCTGTGAGTGCACGAGGCCGGTCCGAAATATCAGTCGCGGCACCGTGCGGCCCCTGTAAAACGCCCCCAGCGTTCCGCCCCAGGGCCGCTCCGCATACTCGAGCCCGAGACGATCCATACACCAGCGCACTTTCTCGACGTAGTGGCTTGCCGATATTGTCTCCAGCACCAGCTGCGGTGTCGGCGCGGGTCTGACGATACCGAGCAACACGATTGCCCAGCGCCACGCGAGCCCAATCAGCACCAGCAACAGCGCGCTCCATAGCGACAGGCCGAAAGCCGCCACGATCAGTGGCAGCAACAGCACGAAGGCCGCATGTATCAGGATTCTTTTGTCGGGCATGACTCTGCTTTGCGGCGACAGGTTCGCTTTGTTGGCGTTATTACACGTCGAGATTCGACACGGTCAGCGCATTTTTCTCGATGAACTCCCGTCGCGGTTCGACTTGGTCGCCCATCAGCGTCGTGAAAATCTCGTCGGCCTTGACCGCATCCTCCACCCTTACCTGCATCAGGCGGCGCGTCTCCGGATTGACGGTCGTATCCCAAAGCTGTTCGGGGTTCATCTCGCCGAGACCTTTGTAGCGCTGAATACTCTGGCCGCGGCGTGCCTCGTTCATCAGCCACTCGATTGCACCCGCAAAGCTGTCGATGGTGGATTGCCGATCGCCCCGGCTAACAGTGGCGCCGTTACCCAGCAGGTCGGCAAGCTTGCCAGCCAGCGCCACGATATGGCGGTACTCATTGGTATCGAAGAACTCCCGTGGCAAATAACGGGTTGCGCCGACGCCATGCTGAACCTTGGTAATTGCAATGCGCACACCCTCGCCGTCCTCATCGCCGCGTTCGAGTACGGCCGAGTAACTGCCTCCATTGCCGTACAGCACGCGGTCGCCGCTCACCTTCGGCAGCGCGGCAGACAGCTGCTCTGCCCACGCGTTGAGTTTGTCGAGATCTTCCGTGATTTCCGCCGTGATTTCCGGCAGGCGCGCGATCTCGCGGAGCACAACCTCATCGTAGCGGCCGGACAGCCGATGCACGATATTCTCGACGGCGACGTATTCCTTGGCCAGCGTTTCCAGCGCCACGCCGGATAGCGCGGGCGCTTCAGCGTTGACGTGCAAGTCGGCTTTATCGAGCGCCGCGCTAAGAAGGTAAGCGTTCAGTTCCGCATCATCCTTGACGTACACCTCCTGCTTGCCGCGCTTGATCTTGTACAGGGGCGGCTGCGCAATATACACGTGCCCGCGCTCAATAAGCTCCGGCATCTGCCGATAGAAAAATGTCAGCAGCAAGGTACGAATATGTGAGCCGTCGACATCCGCGTCGGTCATAATAATAATGCGGTGGTAGCGCAGCTTCTCGATGTCAAAGTCGTCACGGCCGATTCCACAGCCCAGCGCCGTAATCAACGTACCGACCTCGGCTGAAGACAACATCTTGTCGAAGCGCGCTTTCTCGACGTTCAGAATCTTGCCTTTCAGCGGCAGGATCGCCTGTGTGCGTCGATCGCGGCCCTGCTTTGCCGAACCGCCGGCCGAGTCGCCCTCAACCAGGAACAGCTCGGATAACGCCGGGTCCTTCTCCTGGCAGTCCGCGAGCTTGCCGGGCAGGCCGGCGATGTCGAGTGCGCCTTTTCGCCGAGTCATCTCGCGCGCCTTGCGGGCTGCCTCACGTGCCCGCGCGGCGTCGATGATCTTGGAGACGATTCCCTTGGCCTCCTGAGGCTGCTCCAACAGTAACTCCTCGAGGCGCGCGGACATTGCATGTTCAACGATGCCTTTGATTTCAGATGAAACTAATTTGTCCTTTGTTTGGGACGAGAACTTGGGGTCCGGAACCTTGATCGACAACACCGCCGTCAGCCCCTCTCGCGCATCGTCGCCCGAGGGCGTGAACTTGTCCTTCCTGCCCCTGAGCTCTTTCTCGATGTAGGTATTGAGCGTCCTTGTCAGCGCGCTACGAAACCCGGCCAAGTGCGTTCCGCCATCACGCTGTGGAATGTTGTTGGTATAGCAGAACATGTTCTCCTGATAGCCGTCATTCCATTGCAGCGCTGCCTCGACGCCGACGTTGTCGCGCATGGTCGAGAAATGAAACACGCTGGTGTGTATCGGCGTCTTGTTGCGATTCAGGTGCTCGACGAAGGCCCGGATGCCGCCCTGATACTCGAACAGGTCTTCGCGCTCCTCGCGCTCGTCGACGAGCCGAATACGCACGCCGGAATTGAGAAACGACAATTCGCGCAGGCGGCCCGCCAGGATGTCGTAGTGGAATTTTATGTTGGTGAACGTGCCCGAACTCGGCTTGAAGCGCAGGATCGTACCGGTTCGATCGGTCTCGCCAACTTCGGCAAGCGGCGCCTGCGGCTCACCGTGAACGTACTCTTGCTGGTGAATCTTGCCTTCGCGGTGAATCGTGAGCACGAGGTGCTCGGAGAGCGCGTTGACCACGGAGACGCCGACACCGTGCAGGCCGCCCGATACCTTGTAGGAATTGTCGTCGAATTTACCGCCGGCATGCAACACCGTCATGATGACTTCGGCGGCAGAGCGGCCCTCATCCGGGTGCAAATCGACGGGGATTCCACGACCATCGTCCGAAATGGTGACCGACTCATCCGCATGGATCGTTACGGTGATAACGCTGCAATGTCCCGCGAGTGCTTCGTCGATCGAGTTGTCGACAACCTCAAACACCATGTGGTGCAGGCCGGTGCCATCATCGGTGTCACCAATGTACATGCCCGGGCGCTTTCGGACGGCCTCAAGTCCCTTTAAGACCTTGATATTACTGGAAGTATATTCCGACTCGTCGGTCATTCCGTATCCTCGAATAAAAACCGATGCATTGTATCAAAATGAGCCCCTCAAAAGGCGCCCAAAGTGTTCTTTTTTCTAGTGTTTTAGGGGCTTTCGCGGGCCCTGAAGGCGGCCGCTTTCAGCCCGCGGTCAGAGCGCCATGTTCCACGTGAAACACGGCCGGCGCCTGCGGCAATACGAGCGCCTCCATCTCGAGGCTGGTCGCGATCACCTGGCTGCCCAGGCCCTCGACCCGGCTCATCAGTCGAGCCAGCGAATCCTGATCCAGCTCCGCCGCCGGGTCGTCCAGAAGCAGCAACAAGGGCCGCCCGATGGCCGCCTGTGCGGTCTCGGCCGCCGCCAAAATCATGGCGCTCGCCAGCAGCTTTTGTTGTCCCCTCGACACCAGCCGTCGCGCCTGGCGCTCATCGTAGAGCAGCCGCAGATCCGCCCGGTGCGGACCCGCCTGCGTGCTGCCCATCCCCAGATCGCGCTCGATATTGTCGGCGAGCGCCTCTTTCAGCGCCTTGCCGGCGCTCCAGCCGCTCGCGTATTGGAAGTCCACATGACTCCCGAGCAGCGCGTCTCCTTGCTCGCGCAGCGCCGGCAGCGACACCTCCAGCACCCGGCGGCGTGCCGCATCGACGCGCTCACCGAGCTCCACAAACTCGATATCCCAGGCGCTCAACCCATTTCGGCCGGTGCCGCCCTTGAGTGCAGCGTTGCGCTGCTTCAGCGCGCGGCGGAACCGGCGCCACAAATCCAGATAGTCAGGTTCCACGTGGAACGCCACCCAGTCCAGAAAGCGGCGGCGTTCGTCCGGCCCGCCACTGACCAGGTTATGCACATCCGGGTCAATGACCTGCAGCGGCAGCGCCGCCGCAAGCGCAGCGGCCCCGCTCTGGTTTTCTCCGTCAACGCGAACCTCGAGGCCCTCGCGACTATTGCGAACACCCAGCTTGGTCACTCGACCCGCCGCCTCGACCTGTCCGAACAACACGAAATCCTGCTCACCATGCCGTATCAGGTTGCTGGTCTGGCCGCCGCGAAAGGACTTGCCGCGACCAAGGTACGCCAAGGCCTCCAGCAAGCTCGTCTTGCCGGACGCGTTGGGGCCGCAGATTAGTGTGTATGCCGGGCCCGGCTCGAACTCAATGCTGATGAGGCACCGAAAATTCTGTGCCATGAATCGCTGAATCGGCACGCGCTCCGCATTCCAGCGCGGTTACAGCCGCATCGGCATGACCACGAATTTGCAGTCGTCATTACCGGGTTTGCGTATCAGGCAACTGGAGTTGCTGTCGACAACCGATAAAGCAACTTCGTCGCCATCCACGGCGCCGATGGCGTCCAGGAGGTAATTGACGTTAAAGCCAATCTCGATATCGTCGCCGCTATAAGCCACCTCCAGCTCTTCCTCTGCCTCTTCCTGCTCAGGATTATGTGCTTGCAGGACGACGCCGTTGTCACGGATGATCAGCCGAATACCGCGATATTTTTCGTTAGAGAGAATTGCGGTTCGCTGCAACGCCCCCCGTAAAACCTCCCGCCCTGCGCTCAACTCATTGCTCGAATCTTTCGGTATCACCCGCTCATACTCCGGGAACCGCCCATCGATGAGCTTCGAGGTAAAGCGGATGCCCTCGAGCTGAATTCGCACATGATTGGCTCCCAGCACGATATCCACCGAACCCTCACCACCCAATAAGCGCTGCAGTTCGAGTACGCCTTTGCGCGGTACGATCACTTGTTGCTCATCGAGATCCTCGCCGTCCAACTCCGCCTGGCACAACGCCAGGCGGTGGCCATCCGTCGCCACTGTCCGCAGGTGCTGTCCGCCCGTTTCCAGCAGCATGCCGTTGAGGTAATACCTCACATCCTGCTGCGCCATGGAAAAATGCGTCTTCTCGATCAGGCGGCTGAGCACATCCTGCGGTACTGAAATCGTCTGGCTCGCTTTCATGTCCTCGACGCTCGGGAACTCCGCCGCAGGCAACGTTGCCAAAGCAAATTTCGAGCGGCCCGACCGAACGTGCAGTTTCTCCCCACTAACACTCACGGCGATGTTCGCGCCATCCGGTAATGCCCGGCATATATCCAGAAGCTTGCGCCCGGACACCGTGATTTCACCCCCGGTTTCTACCTCGACATCGGCCTCTGCGACCAACTCCACTTCCAGGTCCGTCGCCGTGACTGATAGCCCGCCATCTTTTGCCACCAGCAAAACATTCGACAGGATCGGCATGGTCTGGCGGCGCTCTACGACCCCAATTACGGCTTGTAGGGGCTTCAACAGCGCATCCCGGGCTGCACTCAACTTCATAGGTTCCACCTGTTAATAAATATTGGAAATCATTAGATTATTATAATTATTAAGGGCCCACACAGCTGTGCATAAGTATCTAAAGCCCTTATTAATCAACTAGTTATTTTGTCATTTTTGGTATCAAACATTCTGGATGAACGGTCTACTAGCTGTGTATAGCTTGTGGATAAGTTTCATGGCGGTTTTGTCCACCGGTTATCCACACTATCCTGTCAGAGTTCTCAACAAATTCAAATAATCGTCATCAACACGCTTTTCTGTCTCTCGCAAGCCGGTGATTCGGCGGCAGGCATGTAGAACGGTTGTGTGGTCACGGCCACCAAAAGCATCGCCGATTTCCGGCAAGCTATGGTTGGTTAATTCCTTGGCAAGCGCCATAGCCAGCTGTCGCGGTCTCGCAATCGACCGGCTGCGTCTTTTCGAGAGTAAATCGGCAACGCGGAGTTTGAAGTAGTCGGCCACGGTTTTCTGGATATTTTCTATAGAAACGAGACGCTCCTGGAGTGCGAGCAGGTCCCGTAGTGCCTCTTTAGCAAAATCGACGTTGATCGGCCGGCCCGTAAATCGGGAATTAGCAATGACTCTGCGTAGCGCCCCTTCGAGCTCGCGGACATTAGAACGAATCCGCTTGGCAATGAAGAAAGCGACTGTCTCTGGTAGCACGACATCTTCTGCTTCTGCTTTACTCATGAGAATGGCGACAGAGGTTTCCAGCTCCGGTGGTTCGATGGAAACGGTCAGACCCCAGCCGAAACGGGACTTCAGGCGCTCTTCCAGCCCGACGACCTCTTTTGGATAACGATCACAGGTAAGAACGATTTGCCGTTGTCCTTCGAGTAGTGCGTTGAAGGTATGGAAGAACTCTTCCTGTGAGCGCTCTTTGCCTGCGAAGAACTGGATATCATCGATAAGCAGCGCGTCCAATGAGCGGTACGAGCGCTTGAATTCGGAAATCTTGTTATGTTGCAAACCTCGCACCATGTCACCAACGAAGCGTTCCGAGTGTACGTACGCTACACGTGCAGCGGGATTTCGCTGCAACATCGCGTTGCCGACCGCATGCATGAGGTGCGTTTTACCAAGACCGACCCCGCCATAAATAAACAGCGGGTTGTAAGATTTGCCGGGGTTCTCGCTGACCTGGCTTGCAGCCGCCCGGGCGAGCTGGTTGCTCTTACCCTCGACAAAACTCTTGAATGTAAACGCCCGGCTTAAACGCGAAGCGATCGTCGCCGGCCCTGTACTGGCCGGAACGGGCATGACGCGCGGCGTGGTGCTTGCCTGGGCAGGCTGGCGCGAACCAACTTCGACAACTAATTCCGTGCCGGCGCGTGAGTCATCGATAATCTCCAGAATGCGCTCGATGTAGTGCTCCTGAAGCCAGTCGACGACGAATCGGTTGGGGGCGAGGAGCTTCAATTGACCGTCGTCTTCGACGGCCTGTAGCGGCCGGATCCAGGTATTGAATTGTTGCTCCGGAATCTCCGCCTGCAGGTCGCGGATGCAGCGATTCCAAAGCGTGGTTTCGGCCGGCAACGAAGTCCCCAAAAAAAGCCTGTGACAGGCGGTTCAGCGAGTGAAGACCGGGCAGTCTATACCGTATGCGGGGACTGCGCCATATGGTGTATTACTACGGTCAGCGCGGCCCCTGGCCGCGGTCTGCGGGGTCGTCTATTGACACTGTAAGGGGGCGAGCGTAACCTTGCCGCCCCTTTCGGGGGTGGGCCGATTTTGCCCGCCCGAAACACAGGTAGCAGGAACATGAAACGTACGTATCAGCCCAGCAAACTGAAGCGCGCACGCACGCATGGCTTCCGCGCCCGTATGGCGACCAAGGCAGGCCGCCTCGTCCTCAAGCGCCGCCGCGCCAAGGGCCGCGCGAAGCTGACGCCGTAGACCGCATTGCGGCTCACATCACGGCGCAACACACACCAGGATTGGAACAAGGCAAGCCACGTAGCAAGGCGTTCCGGTTTCAGAGAAGCAACCGGCTACCGAACGCGGCTGCGTTCGGCCGCGTGTTCGAAAAAGCGAGCCGCAGCCGGGACAAATGGTTTACCGTGCTTTACAGAGCCAACGATAGTGGTGGGGCCAACGGTAGTGGCGGCGCCAGCGATAGTTGCCGGAACAAAGGCGGCGGCAGCGCCAGGTTGGGTCTCGCGATTTCGAAGAAGTATTGTCGTAAGGCGACGACCCGAAACGCCATCAAGCGTATCGTGAGAGAGTCTTTCCGGCAGCATCAGGCAGAGTTAGAAGGACTCGATGTCGTCGTGCTAAATCAACCGGCTGCCGCGGGAGCAACGAGCCGGCAGTTGTTTGATAGTCTGGCCGGCCACTGGCGACGATGTGAGTCGGCGCCGCGCGCGTCGGACGGGCAGGAATAAGAACGCATGGACAATCAACGACTGCTGGTATGGGCCGCCTTCGGCCTTTTGCTTTGGTTCGCTTACCAGACATGGATGCAGGATTATGGCCCGCAACCGACACCGCCTGTTGAGGGCGCAGACCCGGCAGAGCCGGCGGTAGCGGAGGACGGGCTGTCACTGCCAGAGCTGGGTGATGCCCCGGTCGAACCCGGCAGCGAACCGACGGGCAGCTTGCCCGGCGATACGGTTGCGGCAGCGCCGGATCGCGAAGAGACGATTCGCGTTACCACCGACGTTTTCGATATCGAAATATCGACCCGCGGCGGCACGGTCGTGCAGGCGACGATGCTTGGCTATCCCATTCATAAAGACCAGCCCGACACCCTGGTGCGGTTGCTGACACCCGAGCGTCACGACCTCGGCCTGATCCGGACCGGGCTGCGCAGCGCAAGTGGCGAAGCCGCAGACCACAACGCAGTGTTCAGCGCCCGGCAGCGCTCCTACGAGCTCGGCGAGGCAGACGAGATTGTCGTGCCATTAGTGTGGACCGACAACAGCGGGCTGTCGGTAGAAAAACGACTGACGTTTACTCGCGGCAGTTATGCAATCGGCGTCGAGCAAACGATCACGAACAGCAGCAGCCAGCCGTGGCGGGGCGATCAGTACACACAGTTGTTGCGTCGCTCGCGCGGGCGTGAGCGCTCCATGTTCAACGTTGATTCGTATTCCTTCGACGGGCCGATAACATACGATGGCGACAAGGCTGAAAAACTGGAGCGCGACGACCTCCTCGATAAGGGCGCAGTCGAGTATTCGACGCCGGACGGCTGGGTTGCGGCGATCCAGCATCACTTCCTCAGCGCGATCGTTCCGGGGGCGGACGCACAGCATATTTTCCGCGTCGAGGTAAGCGACGACATCATGATCGCAAGTGTCGTGGGCGCGAAACAGACGGTAGAGCCGGGCGCGAGCCATACCTTCAACAGAACGCTTTATGTCGGGCCGAAAGAGCAGGCGCAGCTCAGTGAGCTTCACGAGCGACTGAAGCTGACCGTCGACTACGGCTGGCTCACCATCCTGTCGCAACCGATGTTCTGGCTGCTCGCTTTCATCTATCGGTACGTCGGCAATTGGGGCCTGGCCATCATCATCGTTACGATCCTGATCAAGGCGGCGTTCTACAAGCTGACGGAGTCGAGCGGCCGGTCGATGGCGAAGATGCGCAACTTGCAGCCACGCATGAAGGCGCTGCAGGAGCGTTACAAGGACGACAAGCAGCAGCAATCGCAGCAGATGATGGAGCTTTACAAGCGCGAGCAGGTAAATCCGGCCGCCGGATGTCTGCCGATACTGATTCAGATGCCGTTCTTCCTGGCGTTCTACTGGGTGCTGGTCGAAAGCGTCGAAATGCGCCAGGCGCCGTTTGCGTTATGGATCACGGATCTCTCGGTGCGCGACCCGTTTTTTATCCTGCCACTGATCATGGGCGCGGCCATGTTGCTGCAGCAAAGGCTCAACCCGACGCCGGCAGACCCTGTGCAGGCGCGCGTGATGCAAATCATGCCGATCATGTTTACCGGCTTTTTCGCCTTCTTCCCGGCAGGCCTGGTGCTTTACTGGGTAACCAACACAGTGCTGTCGATCGCACAGCAATGGAATATCAACAAGGTGGTCGAGAGGGAAGCGAACCAAAAGAAAGCCGGCAAGAAGGCCAAAACCAAAACCAAGAACAAGGAATGATCTGGCGGCGGGCTGACTGTGTTTCCATAGGCGCATGATGCGCGCGGCGGACACAATCGTTGCACTGGCAACGCCAGCAGGCACCGGCGGTGTCGGCATCGTTCGTATCTCGGGTGACCGGGCGGAGCAGATCGCCCGCAACATGCTTGGCAAGCTTCCGCGGGCGCGGGTAGCAACGTACTTTACGTTTCGTGACGGCGACGGCGAGCCGCTGGACAATGGACTCGCGCTGTACTTTCCTGCGCCAGCGTCGTACACGGGTGAGCCGGTTATCGAGTTGCACGGACATGGCGGCCCTGTCGTCATGTCGACGCTGGTTGACGCGGCGGTTGAGCTCGGCGCGCGGCGCGCCGAACCCGGCGAGTTTTCACAGCGCGCCTTTCTCAACGACAAGCTCGATCTCGCGCAAGCAGAAGCCATCGCCGACCTGATAGGAAGTGGTACGGCACAGGCGGCGCGCGCTGCGTTGCGTTCTCTGAGCGGCGCATTCTCGGATGCCGTCAACGAACTGATCGAGCAAATTACCGCACTACGAACCTACGTCGAGGCGGCCATCGATTTTCCGGAAGAGGAAATCGACTTTCTGTCGGATGACGAACTGGCGAAGCGCCTCGAGGGCTGCCGTGAATCGTTTGCAACGCTGGTCGCCGATGCGACGGTCGGACGGGTGCTGCGCGATGGCTACCGCGTGGTTATTGTCGGCAAGCCGAACGCCGGCAAGTCGAGCCTGATGAATCGGCTCTCCGGTGAAGAAACGGCCATCGTTACCGAGGTGGCAGGCACGACGCGCGACGTCCTCAGGGAAAGTATCAATGTCGACGGACTCGCGGTCGAGCTTGTCGATACGGCCGGGCTGCGCGACGACCCCGACCGCATAGAGGAAGAAGGCATACGACGAGCGCGTAACGCGATGGCGAATGCCGACGCGGTGCTCTGGATCCAGGATGCGACACGATGCGCCGACGATACAATGGACGAAGATCTGCCGCAGGACGTTCCGGTTACGATCGTGCGCAACAAAATCGACCTCACCGGTGACACGCCGGGCCTCAGGGCCGGCGAGCAGCCCGTGGTGTCGTTGTCCGCTAAAACGGGCGAGGGCCTGGACGCGCTACGCCGGCATATTCGCAGTCAGGCCGGCTTCAGAGACCTCGGCGAAGGCGCCTTTACGGCGCGCAGGCGCCAGGTCGACGCGCTGAAAAGCGCTGCGCAGCATTTCGAGGCCGGGCGGGATGCGCTGAAAAAGGCGCGTGCCGGGGAGCTCCTTGCCGAAGAGCTGCGGATGTCGCAGGAGGCTCTTGGCGAGATTACCGGGGCCGTGTCTTCGGATGACCTGCTCGGGCGGATCTTCTCGGACTTCTGCATCGGCAAATAAGCAGGGTATCTCCATCGCCACGGGCGGCGGGGCCCATCAGCCATGGCTCATCAGCCAATGCTCAGCGAAGAATCAGCCCGACCTCATGGGCGATTGCGCCGAATAACGGATGCTTCCACCACGCTATTGAGAGGAAGTAACCATGAAAGATCTGAGCAAGAAACAGCTGTGTACGGCCCTGGCCGTATTGTCGCTGGCCGCGAGCGGCTGCACCAATACCAAGGCGATCAAGCCTGCTGATGAAGCCGCCTATTCATACAGTGTGGAAATTGGCGACAAGATCCGCCTGACATTTCTGGACGAATCGGCTCAGGAGATTACGGTCACGGAAGTTCTCGCGGACGGCGTAGTCGGCGAGCGCGGCAACGGCTCGATCCTGGAAGCGCAATGGGCCGACGTGTATCGCGTGGAGCAGGTGACGTTCGCGCCGATGAAGACGGCCGGCGCCACGCTGGGCATCATCGTTGCGATTCCGATCGTGGCTGCCGGTGCGCTTTTGTACGGATTTGGCTGTGGTTCAAGCGGTGGCTGCTAGCAGACTGTCGAAGATCAATGGCCGCCGCTGACAATGGCTCACGGCCGGAAGCGCGGCTCCGAAATCGACATCTCGGTCATCGGGCCGTATGTGCCGGCGGCCTCGCGCATCAGTTCCGCATCACCGAGCAACACGAAAACCAGGTCTTCAGACGCCGGATACACGTCTTCGATAACGGCTGCAATCGTGTCGCCGTCGGCGGCCATGATGTCGGCGCCGTAGTCATTAATGTAAGACGTGCCGAGCCCGTAGGCTTCGAGGGCCGCCAGCTGAGCGCCGAGCTGCTCCGCTGTTTCGAGGGCCGTGGGGAACTGTCCGAGAATGTAGTTTTGCGCGGATACGATCATGTCGTCATCAATGCCACTGTCGCGCAATTGGCCGAGAACGCCAAGTGCCATGTCGATAGCCTCGACGGTCGCATCGGTGCGCGTGTATGACACGATCGCGACCGAGCCCGGATTTGCTGGCCGCATGAGCTGCGAGCGAGCCCCGTAAGTCAGACCCGACTTCACGCGCAACTCGGTGTTCAGCATCGACGTAAAGCGGCCGCCAAATACTGTATTGGCAAGATTCAGGGCGGCGCGATGTTCAAAATCTCTTGCGACGCCGATATTCGCGATCCAGAAATACGTTTGCGTCGCACCCGGTTTGTCGATTAGCAAAACGCGACGACCGGTCTGTGCTGCGGCGGGCGGCACCTCGGGCAACGCGGCACTTGCGCCACGCCAGTCGCCGAACGTCGCGGCAAGTTTTGTCTTGATTTTCCCCGTATCGATATTGCCCGAGATCGAGATAATCAGGCGATCACCACCCAGCTGCTGAGCATAAAAATCGAGCACGTCCTCGTGGGTAATGTTGGCAAGGGTCGTCTCGCTGCCACTGACGGGATTGCCGTAAGGGTGGTCGTCGAAGAGAAAGGCATGGCCGTAGATCGGCAGCAACGCATTCAGGTTGGTGTCTTTGGCGGCGCGTATGAAATTGATCGCGCGGCCGCGGAGTTTGTCCAGTTCCGCGGCGTCGAGCGACGGCCGCAACAACATGTCAGCGAGCAGCTCGATGGCGAGGTCGGCGTCTCGTGCAAGGAAATTTCCGGAAAGCGTGATGTTCTCCAGATCGGCGCTTGCCGCAAGCTGGCCGCCAACAGAGTCGACCGCTTCGGCAAACTGGGCGGCGTCACGATCGCCCGCGCCTTTTTCGAGCAGCGACGCGAACAGGCTGGCGAGCCCGTTCAGGTCTGCCGGGTCCGCTACAGCGCCACCCCGCAGGATTGCGGATACGGAAATCAGCGGCACATCGGGCTTCTGGCTCAGCAAAATTACGGTGCCGTTGTCGAGTTCGACGCGCTCGAAGTCGGGCAGCGTCACCCCCTGGGCGAATGCGTTGCTCGTCGCAAGGGCGAAAAGCAGAAGGGCAACACCGGTAATGTTTCGCGTCGCGCTCATTCTTCGTCTCCCACTTGCGGCGCACGCAACACTCCTACGGTTGCGTTGTTACGGCGCAGGACCTTTGCGGCGACCCGCCGGACATCATCGGTGCTGACGGCCTCGATTTCCTGGGGCAGGTCGAACAGTCGTTCGTAGCTGCCATGGAACACAGCGGCACCGCCGAGAGCCTGGGCCTTGCCGTTTATGGTCGCGAGCCCGCGCCAGAACTCAGCGAGCGCGATGTTGCGCGCCTTCGAGAGCTCTTGCTCTGTCACGCCTTCTTCGGCCACGCGTTGCAGCTCTTCGAACATGCGTTGTTCGACGACCGCGAGGTCGCCGTCAGGCGGCAGGGTCAGGTAGAAATACACCAGCCCGGGATCGAAGCCCTGGTACTCAAAACCGCCCACCGATATCGCGAGTTGCTCCTCTTCGACGAGCAGACGGTGTAGCCGCGATGAGTCGCCGTCGACGAGAATGCGCCTCAGCATCCTCGTTGCCAGGGATTCAGGATCTGCGGCACTGCCCGCATGAAACGCGATGTGCAGCAGGGGCGTCTGTGCATCGGTTTCGATAACGAGACGTCTTTCGCCCTGTTGCTCGGGCTCGACCGTGCGGACGGGAGCGGGTGGGTCCTGTGCCGGAATGTCCTCGAAATAGTCTTCAACATGCTCGAACACTTCGTCGGCGGTTACGTCGCCAACAATCACCATTACGATGTTGTTGGGCGCGTAGTACGTCTCGTAATAAGCAACCAGGTCTTCCAGCGTCCAGGACTCAATGTCGGAGGGCCAGCCGATTACGGGGAACTGGTAAGGGTGTGCCACGTATGCGGTTGCG
>DAOWGY010000051.1 GCA_030641695.1 Gammaproteobacteria bacterium | reverse complement strand
TCAGGACAGGGTGCGCCGGCAGGCTGTCGAGCAGGTCAGTCAATGCCGGCAATTCGTCCCAGGCGGGTAGCTTTTTCGCTGTCGGCCGACGCGCATTGTCGCCGACCCATTTGCCAAGGACGGCATGGGCACGTGCTCGTTGTCGTTCGATCTCTATCAGGCGATCATCGATTCGGCTGAGCTCCAGCTCCGCGCGCAACACGTCCTGCTGATTCTTGCGGCCCACCGCGTACATGGAGCGGGTAATGGTCGCAAGATCGTCGAAGAACGGACGCGATTCCGTGACCAACGCGTGTGCCTGAGTCCAGAAATACGCGTCGAGCCAGGCACTCTGCGCCGCCGTGACGACGAATCTGCCACGCGCATCCGCGTTCTGATTGACCTCGCTGGCAAGCATCTCGAATTGCATGGAACTGATCGAACGCGTGTTGCCTGCGGGGAACGACTGGCGAATTGCGACAGCGGCACTGGTCATGCCCTCGGTCGTGAAGCCACCGGACTGAATGGGGAAGTTATTGACGCCCAGGCGCAGCATCGGATCCGGTAGCACGCCCGCGACAATAGCGCGTTCCGAAAGCGCGGCGGCTTTTGCTTGCAGTGCAAGCCGGCCGGGTTCATTGGCCAGTGCGAGATCTTCTGCTTCCGCCAGTGTTAGCGGGACGGCATGTTGCGCATACACGGGGGCAACAAAGGTGGCTGCCAGCGCAATAGCGCTGAGCGAGCGAGCAATCGACGAGCACAACGATACCCGGCGAACGATTTTGTGGTCGGGTTTAATCCCGATAGAAAAAAACATCAGACAAACTCCTGCGTCAGAAACCGAACAGAAAACGGTCTAGAGCGGGGAGTTGTCTAATCCAGAAATACGCAGTGGAGAATGTGTAAGCGGCGCGATGAGCCCGCGGGCCGGGGGGGATCGGCTGCGGTCGTCGAAAAACCGATCGGATCGAGCGATGCTTCAGGCAAACAGACCGGAACCGCAAGCACGAGATCGGCTTTGTCCTTGAGCTTGTTCTGCGACTGCCGGCCATCGACACTGAAGTCGCTGACGTCGCCACAATCCGCTTCCAACGAGGCACAACCGGCATTGGCCTCGTCGCCATGATGACCATGCTGTGCGGCCATCGAGTCTTCCTGGGCGGGCGGGCAGTGCGGACAATCGTGATCGCTGGCAAAAGCCATCGCGCAGGGCTGCACGGCCAGGTTCAGCCACAATACGACGGCAATGGCAAGCAGACGGCTCGTCACCGTGGCTTGTTTTCGTCGAGTTGTAACAATCTGTCTCACGGCAGTTTTGCCCCGTCCAGTCGCGTGATATCGAGTATGGAATGTACTAAATAGAACGTTTTTGACACTTTTTCAAGGAATCCGTTTCAATTTCAACGGTTTCTGCCTGGAATTCTCAGGATTCGCACAGGCCCTAGTTATTCAGCGCCCCCTGATCGATCCAGGCCCCGATAGTCTCGATCTGCTTATCCGTCAGGGGCGTTCCGCGCCCCTCAGCCCATGCGTCCTCATGGTGCGGCGGCATGTGTATTTCCGGGGCCGTCTTATGCGCGATGACCAGGTACAGGGTGCTCGAGGCGCTGCTGTTCGCGACAACCACAGGTCCGAATTTGGTCCCTTTCATGACGCTGTCATAGTCACTCAGGCTGAAACCGCTCGCAGCATAGCCTTCAGCGGATTCATTGTGGCACTCAACGCAGCTCGCAAGCATGATCGGTTGCACGTCGTCAGCAAAACTGACCTGACGCTCGCAGCCCAAAAGCGTAAGAAAGAGAGCAAAGAGGCCAAACTTTACGAAGTTTGCAGTTGCCATTGTGACGTCCTCCCCGTTGCGGGAAAACGATAATCTCGCTGAATGGATGGCCGACGCTATTGTGGCTTTCCACATCCGGGTGTCGAATGGCGCTATCGCGTTTGCGCCAGATTTGCAGCAAGCGCTTCCCAGCTCGTTACGGGAAGCTCGCAATGCGTGCCGCGGCAACGGTAGGCAACGGTTTCACCGTCGACCGCGGCGCGATCGGCAAGTGCGCCGGGCAGGGCCTCCGCATCGGCCGGAATCGCAAATACCAGGCGTCGCGGTGCATAAAGCTTTGCGGACGCATCTCGCCAGTTGCCGATTTCCTGGCTGTCGCCGCGGATGATGACGATCTCCGGATGCTCCACATACTCCTCGAGTGCCGTGAGCAAGGTGACATGCCCGTGCGGATACTCGTCCATCGCCTGCCACGCCGAACGAAGCGTCTTTTCCGCCGACGCGAGATAGCGTGTCTCGCCGAGAAGAAAGCCGAGGCGTTGCAGCGCGAACGCTGCGATTCCGTTGCCCGAAGGCACCGACTCGTCAGCGAGCGGCTTCGGTCGGTGTATCAGCTGTTCGTGATCGTCGGCGGTGAAGAAAAAGCCGCCTTTATCACCGTCTTCGAAATGCTCGAGCAGAATGTCGGCGATAGTCACGGCGAAGTCGAGATGCTCGCCTGACCAACGTGCTTGCAGTAGCTCGAGTAACGCGTCGAGCAAAAACGCATGATCGTCGAGATACGCCGGGAATTTAGCCTCACCATCCTTGTAACTCGCCAACAACCGCTCGCCTGCGAACAATGTGGTACGAATGAAGTCGATCGCGTTGGCGGCAGCATCGATCAGGTCATCGCGTTGCAGCGCGCGTCCTGCAATAGCTAGTCCGCGGATCGCGAGAGCATTCCAGGCAGTCAGTTGTTTCTCGTCACGACCCGGCGCGACCCGCTTCTCTCTCTTGTCGAACAGCGTCTTCAAGCTACGCGCGATGGCAGCGGCGGCGTCGCTTGCGGACAGCTCGTTGTCTGCGGCGATGTCGTCAATCGACCATCGCACGGTCAGGTGCCAGCGACCCTCGAAATTCGCCGCTTCGTTCAGGCCGAAGCGTGCCGCGAACACGGGGTAGTCGCCTTCATCGAGCAGCTCCT
The DNA here is from genome assembly GCA_030641695.1 of Gammaproteobacteria bacterium. Taxonomy (GTDB): domain Bacteria; phylum Pseudomonadota; class Gammaproteobacteria; order Steroidobacterales; family Woeseiaceae; genus UBA1847. The sequence continues at coordinate 7,343 of DAOWGY010000051.1, read as the reverse complement.
GCACTTCTTCAGGCGTCCAGACATAGAAACGACCTTCCTCACCTTCTGAGTCGGCATCGCGGCTGGCGTAGAAGCCGCCTTGCGGCGATCGCATGTCCGCAAGCATCCAGTCGGCGGTCGCATTGGCGGTGTGGGCGAACAAGGTTTCTCCCGTTGCGATAAAAGCCTGCGCGTATAGAGCCAGTAATGGGCCATTGTCGTACAGCATCTTTTCGAAGTGTGGGATCTGCCAGTAGCGATCGACGGAGTAACGGCAGAATCCGCCGCCGACATGATCGTAGATGCCGCCGTTGGCCATGCGCGTAAGCGTGAGGGTCGCCATGTACAGCGCCTCGATATCGGGCTCCGATTGGCTTGCGGAGGCACGCCAGTGGCGTAGCAGACGATCAATCGTCGTCGGGTGCGGGAACTTCGGCGCACTGCCGAAGCCGCCGAAGTCACTGTCGAAAGTCTTTGCAAGCGATGCCCGCAGCTTTGCGAGCGGTTCCGCACTCATCGCCTGGTTGTCGCTGACAGGCGGCGGTTCGAGCCGGCCCAAAACCTCGGTCAGCTTGTTGCCCTGTGCGATAACCTGCTCGCGTTGATCCTGGAAGTAGGTCACAACACTTTTCAGGAGATCGCCGAACGCCGGCATGCCGTAGCGCGCCTCGTTCGGGAAGTAGGTGCCGCCGAAGAATGGCCGCTGGTCGTCGGGATTGAGGAACATGGTCAGCGGCCAGCCACCGGTACGCTGCGTGAGGAGCTGCTGCGCGGTTTGGTAGATCTTGTCGACGTCAGGCCGCTCCTCGCGGTCGACCTTGATGTTCACGAACAAATCGTTCATCAGCTCGGCCGTGGCCTCGTCCTCGAACGACTCGTGTGCCATGACGTGACACCAGTGGCAGGCGGAGTAACCGATGGACAGGAGCACCGGTTTTCCTGCCTCGCGGGCGAGCGCAAACGCATCCTCACCCCAGGGATACCAGTCGACGGGATTATCCGCATGCTGCAGCAGGTAAGGGCTGGTCTCGGTGGCGAGTCGGTTGGGCATAGTAGAATTAGGGTGACAGTGACCTTAATTGTTGTATGAGACGGCAATTCATACAACAATTAAGGTCACTGTCACCCTAATTCCATCGCGAGCCGACGCATATGCTGACATACCCCGAGATCGATCCGGTCATTTTTTCGATCGGCTTTCTCAAGATTCGCTGGTACGGGATGATGTATGTGGTCGGCTTCCTCGCTGGCTGGTGGCTGGCCAGGCATCGCTGCCGCCGGCCGTGGTCGACGATCAGCCCGCAGCAGGTCGACGATCTCGTGTTCTACGTGATGCTCGGCGTCATCCTCGGCGGGCGCATCGGCTACCTCGTTTTCTATGGCTGGCAAAACGTCGCCGAAGACCCGCTGTACATAATCAAGATCTGGGAAGGCGGCATGTCGTTTCACGGCGGGCTCGCCGGAGTGCTGATCGCAATGTGGCTCTATGGTCGCAGGATCGGCAACACGATGTGGCAAATGACCGACTTCGTCGCACCGCTCATACCGCTCGGGCTCGGCTTCGGTCGCATCGGCAACTTCATCAACGGTGAGCTGTGGGGCAAGGGCACCGAGGTGTCGTGGGGATTCAAGGTGAGCGACCAGGTTTATCGGGGATTCAAGGTCGGTGACGAGGTACTGCATGCCACGATGCTGTACGAGGCGCTGCTGGAAGGACTCGTGTTGTTCGTCATTGTGTGGTGGTTTTCCTCGAAACAACGGCCGTACATGGCCGTGTCGGGTCTGTTCCTGCTGCTGTACGGCATCTTCCGCTTCTACATCGAGTTCTACAGGGTCCCGGACGCGCACCTCGGATACCTGTTCGCTGACTGGGTTACCATGGGGCAGGTGCTCAGCGCACCGATGATCATCATTGGTGCGACCCTTCTATATCTCGCGTACCGTCCGAAGAAAAACACGGAGGCGTCGACCTGATATGCAACAGTACCTTTCGATGATGCGGCACGTCCGTGACAACGGCACGCTGAAGGAAGACAGGACCGGTACCGGCACACTTGCCACTTTCGGTTACCAGATGCGCTTCGATCTCAGCGAAGGGTTCCCGCTCGTAACGACCAAGCGCCTGCACCTGAAGTCGATCATTCACGAATTGCTGTGGTTCCTGAGCGGCGATCAGAACACGCGCTACCTCGCCGCGAACGGCGTGTCCATCTGGAACCAATGGGCCGACGAGGAGGGCAATCTGGGGCCTGTCTATGGAGTGCAGTGGCGCAGCTGGGGCGCGGCCGATGGCAGCTCGATTGATCAAATCAGCCAGGTCGTGCAACAGCTGAAGGAAGACCCCGACTCGCGACGCATCATCGTCAGTGCCTGGAACGTCGCGGAGATCGACGACATGGCGTTACCGCCCTGTCATTGCCTGTTCCAGTTTTACGTGGCGGACGGCAAGCTTTCCTGCCAGTTGTACCAGCGAAGCTGCGATATTTTTCTGGGCGTGCCTTTCAATATCGCATCTTATGCGTTGCTCACCCATATGCTGGCACAGCAATCCGATCTCGGTGTCGGTGATTTCATCTGGACCGGCGGCGATTGTCATTTGTACACTAATCATCTCGAGCAGGCGGATGAGCAGTTGCAGCGCGAGCCCCTGCCGTTGCCACGACTGGCGATCAAGCGCCGTCCGGCGAGCATTTTCGAGTATCGCTACCAGGACTTCGACATACTCAATTACGAAGCGCATCCGCATATTCGTGCCGCCGTCGCTGTTTAGCTGTTGGAGCGCTTCTTGAAGCGCGATTCCGCCCAGTCGCGCTTCAAGAAGCGCTCCAACGTGAGTCTTATTGTCGCCGCGTCGACGAACGGCGTCATCGGCAGCGAGGGAGATCTCCCCTGGCATTTGCCTGACGATCTGCGCAATTTCAAACGCCTGACGACAGGCAAGCCGATCATCATGGGCCGCAAAACCTTTGAGTCGATCGGACGGGCGCTACCCGAGCGCCGCAATATCGTCATCACGCGCAATCCCGACTATGTCGCAACGGGTTGCAATGTCGTAGCGTCGCCGGAGGCGGCGATGGAACTGTCGAGTGACGTCGATGAAGTGATGGTTATCGGTGGTGGCCAGGTTTATGCGGGGTTCCTGCCGCTGGCCGATCGTGTTTACCTGACGCGTGTGCACGCTGACGTCACAGGCGATACCCTCTTTCCGGCGCTCGACGATGACGAATGGCAGTTGGTGGCGAGTGAAGCTCACGCGTCCGATGCCGAGCATCGCTACGGCTTCGAATTCCTGGTGTATGAGCGGCAGAGCGGTTGACTCAGAGCGGTCAACGCCACCGTCATCACGACTGGCCAGGTACCTGGAAAATCCGGTTGACGCGCTTGTCGAGCCGCACGGCAGTGAGCTGGCGGCCCCAGACACAGCCGGTGTCGAGGCTAATGAGACCGGGTAGTACGATCAACCCGAGCTGCGACCAGTGGCCAAAGACGATGCGGGTCTTGCCCCACGCGGGTTCCTCGAAGTTGAACCAGGCGATGCGCTTGCTGCCCGCGCGCCAGGGCGCGCCCGTGGCGCGCATATTGAGACGCATGTCCGGCGTCATCATGCGCATGCGCGTCAGGCAGTTGATGATGAATCGCAGCCGACCGTATCCCTTGAGTCCGCCTGACCACCGCGTCGGTCGGTTGCCGTACATTTTGCCGAGCAGCGTGGCGAATTTAGGTCCACGCAGCACTTCCTCGACTTCGGCGGCCCGCTTGAGTGTCTTGCTGGCGTTCCAGGTCGGATGTGTGCCCGCATGCACGAGCAAGGTGTCCATTTCCTCGGAGTAGTGCGCCAGCGGGCGGTTGCGCAGCCAGTCGACCAGTTCACCAATATCCGGCGCGTTCAGAGTCTTGGCCAGTGACTCGAAACGAGTCGTGAAGGGCACCGCGTCCTGAGACAGGGCCAGCAGGTGCAGATCGTGGTTACCGAGGACCGAAATAACGGAATCGCCCAGCGACTTTACAAGACGCAGTGTCTTGAGCGACTTGGGACCTCGATTGACGAGGTCACCGGTCAGCCAAAGCGTGTCGTTTGCAGGATCGAATCTGATTTCGTCGAGCAGTCTCTGAAACGGTTCGTAACAGCCCTGCAGGTCGCCGATCGCGTAAATCGCCATCGCAGTTCTTTATCTCAGTGCAGCACGCCTGGAACGGCGAGTGTGAACGGTGCAATCGGTGCGTCGAAATTGACGCCGTTGTCGGCCTCCATGCGGTACAGGCCCTGCATCGCGCCGACAGGCGTTTCGAGAACGGCACCGCTGGAATAGCGGAATTCCTCACCGGGCTTCAGGTGGGGCTGTTCGCCGACGACGCCGTCTCCGCTCACTTCCTGCACCTTGCCGTTGGCATCCGTGATGATCCAGTGGCGACTGACGAGTCGTGCCGGGACCTCACCATCGTTGCAAATCGTGATTGTGTAGGCGAATACATAACGATCGTCATCGGGCTCCGACTGGTCGTCAACGTAGCTCGTCGCTACGTGAATCCGAATTTCGCAGTTCTTCTCATCCATGGGAATGATCTTGAGCCCACCCTGGTTGTGTATTCTAGCCCGAATCGTCCGTGCGCCGCGCGAGGTAATTGGCCAGTGCCACGTACTCACCGATCGGCAGTGCCTCGGGACGCAGGCCCGGGTCGATGCCGAGTGCCTCGAGCTCGCTTTCGTCAAGCAGTGATTTCAGGGCATTGCGAACCGTCTTGCGCCTCTGGCTGAAGGCCGTCGCGACGACACGGCCCAGCAATGCGTGGTCTTCGATCTCGAAATTGCCGGCAGCGAGCGGGCGCAATCGCACGACGGCCGACGTGACGGCGGGTGGCGGATCGAAACAGCGACGATCGACGTCGAACAGTGCCTCTATGTCGAGATGACAGCGCAGCATGATCCCGAGTCGCCCGTACGCCTTGCTGCCCGGCGTCGCCGCCATGCGGTCCACGACTTCCTTTTGCAGCATGAAATGCATGTCGGCAATGTATTCGCGACACTCGAGCAATCGAAACAGAAGCGGTGTCGAGATGTTGTACGGCAGGTTGCCGACAATGCGCAGTGAGTCCCCGAGACTGGCGTAGTCGAATCGCAGGGCATCCGCCTCGTGGATGGTCACGTTGTCATGACCTGCATATCGCTTGCGCAACGCGGCGGCGAGATCGCGGTCGAGTTCGATGCAGTGCAGGTGACCGGCCCTTGCAGCAAGAGGCACCGTAATTGCGCCGCGGCCCGGTCCGATTTCCACGACGATGTCGGATTGCTGTGGATCGATGGCTCGCAGTATCGCGTCGATCACACCCGGGTCGGTCAGGAAGTGCTGACCGAATCGCTTGCGCGGCCGGTGGCCACTCATTGTCGGGCAGCCAGTGTGGCCGCCAGCTCGAGAGCTGCGATGAGGCTGCCCGGGTCGGCGTTGCCGCTACCCGCAATGTCGAGCGCAGTACCGTGATCGACCGAGGTGCGGATGAGCGGCAGGCCTAATGTAATGTTGACGGCGTGGCCGAAGCCCGCGTACTTCAGCACGGGCAGGCCCTGGTCGTGGTACATGGCGAGCACCGCGTCCTTGTGGCCCGACGCCGATGTAAATGCGGTATCTGCAGGCAACGGGCCACGCACGCGTTCACCGCGGCTGGCAAACTCGGCGATGACAGGGGCGATGATGTCGTCGTCCTCCGTACCAAGGTGGCCGCCCTCACCCGCGTGCGGGTTCAGGCCGCAAACGGCCACATCGGGTTCTGTGATGCCGAAACGTTTTCTGAGGTCGTCGAGCAGCACCTGGATGACTGCACGCAACCTGTCGCTCGTGACCGCAGCAGGCACTTCTCGCAACGGCAGATGCGTCGTCGCGAGTGCGATGCGCAAGTCGCCCGCAACCAGCAGCATCACGGGAACCGGTGCGTCGCACAGCTCGGCCAGAAACTCCGTGTGCCCTGTAAACGGAATGCCGGCGTCATTGATCACGCCCTTGTGCAATGGCGCCGTGACGAGGCCGGCGAAGCGGCCGTCTCCGCAGGCGTTGACGGCGTAACGCAATCCGTCGAGTAACGCGCCGGCATTTGCAGGCTCGGGGTGGCCACATTCCACAGCCGCCGGAAACGGCACGGGGACTACGAGCAATTCATTGGCATTCGCAGAGCGTTTGCCCGGCGCGTCGGGTGAGACCTCGCTGATCGTGACGTCGCATCCGATCTGCTTTGCACGCGCGTGCAACAGCGTCGGGTCAGAAATAACGACGAACTCGGGAACTCCGCGTCTTGCCGCCAGCGCCAGGCAAAGCTCGGGACCGATGCCGGCAGGCTCGCCGGCGGTAAGTGCCAATGGGGTCAATGCAGTCACGGCGATGGATCGTGACGGTGCGGGCAAGCGCGCTCAGATGCGCTTGACGACGTACGCTTCGTCGCGGAGGCGGCGCATCCAGAGCTGTGTCTCGTCTTCCATCTTGCTATTGCGGATACGCAGATCGCAATTGCGGCGCTTGAGGTCCTCGGTGTTGTCATAGACGCGCCTCTCCAGTACTTCGACGATATGCCAGCCGAACGGGCTGCGGAAAGGTTCGCTGACCTCGCCAATCTCGAGGGCGTCGATGACCTGTTCGAACTCAGGGACGAAGGATCCGGGGCCCGACCAGCCGAGGTCGCCGCCGACGGGCGCCGTGGGGCCGTCAGACAGCAGTTTGGCGAGTTCGGCGAAATCCTCGCCTTCCCCAATTCGTTCCAGCGCATCGTCAAGTTGTTGCTTGGCCGTTTCGTCGTCAATAATTTCATTCGGCGTGATGAGTATGTGCCGCGCCTTGACCTGGTTGATCTCGCTGCGCTCCACGGCGCTCCTCAACTCGTTGACCCTCACGATGTGAAAACTGCTCGCACTGCGGAAGGGTTCCGATACGTCGCCGGCTTTCATCTCCGCCAGCGTGTCGATGAAGAGTGTGGGTATTTGCTGGCCCTCGATCCAGCCCAGTGCGCCACCCTGCAATGCCTTGTCACTCTCGGAGTGCCGAATCGCCATTTCGCCAAAGTCTGCGCCGGCCACGATTTGCTCGTAGATGGACTGCGCGGACGCCAGAATTTCATCGATTTGTGCAGCTGTCGCGCCTTCCGGCAGGTTGATCAGGATGTGCGACAGGTTCCAGGTCGAGTTGACGACCACGTTGTCCTCGAGGTCCGTGATGCACTGATCAATCTCGCGATCGGACACTTCGATATTCTGAGCAACCATGATGCGGCGCAATTGCTCGAGCGTGATTTCATCGCGCATGCCGCGACGGAAGTCGGCGTAATCGATACCGTCTTGTGCCAGCACCACCGGCATCTGATCGAACGGTACATTCGCCTGCATT
>DAOWGY010000032.1 GCA_030641695.1 Gammaproteobacteria bacterium | reverse complement strand
TATGGCGGCGCCCTCGGCGATTTCAGCTATGGCATCGGATTCACGGGCTACTACTACACGGGTGACTTCGACGACACCTATCAGGAAGTTAACCTCAGCGCCGGCTACGGATTCGTGACGTTCGACGTGGCACTCGGCGAGTACCTGAACTTCGACGGGCCAACACAAGAGTATCAATTCTATTCGCTCACCGCGGAGCACAAAGGCTTCTATGGCAAATACGGCACCTTCGACGACAAATTTGACGGTGACTACTGGGAGGCCGGTTACAGCACGACCGTGGCTGACTTCGACGTCTCCTTCTACGGCTTGTATGCCGATGACAACCTGATCGGCGAAGAAGAGCATGCGCTCATCTTTACGATCGGAAAGTCATTCGATCTTGGCGGCCTCTCAGATTAGGCGCAAGTCGTGCCTGTTTCGAAACACCTGCAAGGGGAATGCACTCATGAAAATGATCACAGCGATCATCAAGCCCTTCAAGCTCGACGATGTCCGCCAGGCCGTCGCCGAGATCGGCATTCAGGGCATCACCGTGACCGAGGTTAAAGGCTTCGGTCGGCAGCGCGGACACACGGAGCTGTATCGCGGCGCCGAGTACGTCGTCGACTTCCTGCCCAAGGCAAAGATCGAACTGGCCGTCGATGACGACATTGCCGAACACGTTGTCGAGGCAATCGCCAACGCAGCACGCACCGGCAAGATCGGCGACGGCAAGATCTTCGTCTCGGACCTGGAGCAGGCCATTCGCATTCGCACCGGCGAGACCGGTGCCGAAGCCGTCTAACTCACAAGGAGTTGTGTCATGGAAGAAGTAACGCAGATATCGGCGCAGGTCACAGAGTTGTCCTACGCGCTGGACACTTTTTACTTTCTTGTTTGTGGGGCGCTGGTCATGTGGATGGCTGCCGGCTTCACGATGCTGGAGGCCGGGCTCGTGCGCGCCAAGAACACGGCCGAAATACTGACCAAGAACGTGGGCCTGTATGCGATCGCCTGCATCATGTACATGCTGTGTGGTTACTCGATCATGTACCCGGGCGGATTCGAGGGCGGCGTATTCCAGAGCCTCACCACGCTCGGCACGGGCCTGCTCGGCTCGAGTGACAACGATGTGGCAACTGTCCTGGAGGGCGAGGCCTACTACTCGAACCTGTCGGACTTTTTCTTCCAGGTCGTGTTCGTTGCCACGGCAATGTCCATCGTCTCAGGCGCCGTTGCCGAACGCATGAAACTCTGGTCGTTTTTTCTGTTTGCCGTGCTCCTGACCGGCTTCATCTATCCCGTTCAGGGTTTCTGGAAATGGGGTTCGGGCTGGTTGCAAACGGCCGGTTTCCTCGACTTTGCCGGCTCCGGCGTGGTGCACATGTGCGGGGCCGCCGCAGCGCTTGCCGGCGTATTGCTGCTCGGTGCGAGAAAGGGCAAGTATGGACCCTCCGGCCAGGTGAACGCGATTCCCGGTTGCAACCTGCCACTTGCCGCACTTGGCACGCTGATCCTGTGGCTCGGCTGGTTCGGGTTCAATGGTGGGTCGGAACTCAAGGTTTCCGACGTCGGCGAGGCCAATGCCGTGGCGCTAGTTTTCGTCAACACCAACATGGCGGCGGCAGGCGGCCTGGTATTCGCGCTCATTCTGTCGCGATTCTGGTTCGGCAAGGCCGACCTGACGATGGCATTGAATGGCGCCCTCGCCGGTCTCGTCGCAATTACGGCCGAGCCGCTCACCCCGGCACCGCTTGCAGCTACGATGATCGGCGCCGTCGGCGGGCTACTGGTTATCGGCTCCATCGTTTTGCTCGACAAGCTCAAAATCGACGATCCGGTCGGCGCCATATCGGTGCACGGCACGGTCGGCATCTGGGGTTTGCTTGCCGTCTGTTTCACCAACCCGGACGCGTCGCTGATTGCACAACTCAAAGGTATCTTCGCGATCTTCGCCTGGGTCTTCATTACGAGCTTCGTCTTCTGGTTCACGATCAGGAAACTCGTTGGTATCCGGGTGTCGGAGCAGGAAGAATATGAAGGCGTCGACATTTCAGAATGCGGCCTCGAGGCCTATCCGGAATTTACGTCGGCCGAGTAGCAACATAACGCGGGCACCGTGATTTGCCATAATCGGCTGTTCCCGGACCCCTCGACAAGCGGGACAATCCCCCTTGAAAGCAAGGACTTGGCGGGCCCTCGGGCCCGCTTTTTTTGCGGCCGCAAAAACTGCGAACCAGTACTCACACCGGTTGTGACCACTATCACGCCAGTTGCCGCCGCGTCGTGGTCTAATGCCGGTATTGTTCAAACGTATGTAGAGCGCGATTTCTACACGGAAGGTGTGCCATGAAACGGAAACTTCTCGTACTGACTCTCTCCGCCCTGGCGGTGACGACAAGCGCTACCGCGTCTGCCGCAGAGATCTACAAGTACGTCGACGAGGAGGGCCACGTCCTGTACGTAGATCGACCGACCGGTGAAGCCGGTGGTGAGCGCCTTGATGTGATCTACTCGCGCACTGACAGTGCCGCAGTAAATGCGCAGGTCAAACAGAGACAGGAATACACGACCGCGCGTGAAGAAGCACGAACCGAGACTGCGAATCGCCGCGATGCCGACAAGCAGGCACGCGCCGAAGTAGAAGCGCGCGCCGCGAAGTGCCAGGAGCATCGCGCCCGCCTCGAGTCCTACCTGCAGTCGCGACGCCTGTTTCGCGAGAACGAAACCGGCGAACGCGAGTATCTCGATGAGACGCAAACTCTCGAGGCACGACAAAAAGTCGAAGAGCAGATCACGGAAAACTGCTCTTAAAAGCAGCTCCCCGACCTCATAGCAATCATTTTGCGCCTGCTGGCGCTACAATTCGGTGTCCGAATGTAAGGAGCGCCAGCTTTGGCTGCAGCCCCCAGTTCCACCGATACCTCTGAGCCGGAGGCGCAGGCCTACCTGCCCGACTTCTGCGCGACGACGACCGTATTCGTCGTGGTCCTGGTCGCGGCACTTGTCGCAATCGTTTTGACGCTGGCGGCATACGATACGCCTGGCGAATTTCTCGTCGAACTGTCGAAAACATCGATGTTCGTGTTGTGGCTCGCACTGCTCGGCTGCGCGCTCATGTGCTTGCTGAAAGGACGCCTCGAGGGCGCGGGCAAAACTCGCGCCTTTGTACTGAGTTTTTTCATCCTCCTCGCAATGTGCCTCGCTCTCGCGGAGGTCGCATTTCAACTCACACGCATATTCGCCGAGTCCGTGATCATCGAGGACACGCACGCCGGTTTCCTTTTCCGGACATTCGCCATCAGCTCAATCGTCATCGCCCTCGCAATGCGCTACCTGTATGTGTCGAGCGAGTGGCGCCGCAGTATCGTACTCGAGGCACAGGCACGCATCAGCGCTTTACAGGCACTGATCCGGCCACATTTCCTGTTCAACAGCATGAACACGATCGCATCGCTCACGCGTACGGATCCGCGCCAGGCGGAGGAAGCGGTTGAAGACCTGTCCGATCTGTTGCGCGCCAATCTCGGTGGTGCGAAAGATCGCACGACGCTGAAACAGGAACTCGAGACCGCCGCGATCTACCAGCGCATCGAGAAACTGCGCCTGGGCGAACGACTGCAAGTGCGCTGGGATATCGGTGACCTGCCCATGCGTGCGTTGATTCCGAGCCTGACAATACAGCCGTTGCTGGAGAACGCGATCTATCACGGCATCGAGTTGTTGCCGGACGGCGGGCAAGTCACTGTCAGCGGCAAGCGAGATGGCAAGGACATTCTCATCACCATGACGAATCCCGTGGCGACCGGAACGGAACGATCGAAGCGCGGCAACAAGATGGCGATGAACAATATTCGTCAGCGCTTCGAACTCGCTTATGGCAATCGGGCATCGGTGGAAATTACCGAAGGCAACGATTCGTTCACCGTCAGCTTGCGCTATCCGTACGACGACGGCACCGAGTGACGGCACCATGAAGATCCTCATTGCCGACGACGAAAAACCCGCACGCGACCGCCTGCGACAATTGCTCGATGACCTCGACGACTACGACGTCGTCGCCGAAGCCGCCAACGGTGAGCAGGCCGTCACGCTGGCGGGTGAAACCCAACCCGATATCGTGTTGCTCGATATCCGTATGCCGGGGCTCGACGGCATTGAAGCAGCACATCATCTGAATGCAATGGAAAACCCGCCCGCCGTAGTTTTCACGACAGCCTACGACGAGTACGCGATCGATGCGTTCGAGGCGCGCGCGATCGGCTACGTGTTGAAGCCGGTTCGCCGCCAGCGCCTCGCAAGCGCTCTCGAGCATGCCGCAAAGCTCGCGGCGAGCACCTTGCATGACATTGCCGATGCATCCCGGATCGAATCACGAAGAAAGCATGTTTGCTCGCGATCGCACGGCCAGTTGAAGCTGATACGGGTCGATGACGTGCTCTATTTTCAGGCTGATCAGAAATACGTCTGCGTGCATCACGCCCAGGGGCGGGATTTGATCGACGATTCCCTGAAGTCACTCGAGACCGAATTTGCGGAGGATTTCGTGCGCATCCATCGCGGCGCCGTCGTCGCCGTTGAGAAAATTGAGAGACTCGAAAAAACCTCAGATGGCAAACACTACGTCGTGCTGCGTGACCACCTGCAGGATGATGATGACGAGTTGATAATCAGCCGCCGGCACCTGGCCGACGTCCGGCGGCGCCTGAAAGGAGCTTGAGTACTTTGTTGATCCGTATTGCTACTCGCAAGAGTGCGCTCGCACTGTGGCAGGCCGAACATGTCGCAGCGGCGTTGCGACAACTCGACGTCGACGTCGAACTCGTACCGCTGTCCACGCGCGGCGACGAGATCCTCGATCGCAGCTTGCAAAAGATCGGTGGCAAGGGCCTGTTCATCAAGGAACTCGAGAGCGCCATGCAGGAAGGCACAGCTGACATTGCCGTGCATTCCATGAAAGATGTGCCAGCCGAAATGCCACCGGATTTCTGCATTGCGGCCATGCTGGAGCGCGCCAATCATGCCGACGCACTCGTCTGCCGCAACTACGATTCCTTTGATGAGCTGCCGAGGGGCGCGCTCATTGGAAGTTCCAGCCTGCGTCGTCAGGCGCAGCTCCGCATGTTGCGGCCCGATCTCGTCATTGAGCCGTTGCGCGGTAACGTCAATACGCGGCTCGCGAAGCTCGAAGCGGGCGACTACGACGCCATCATTCTTGCCGCCGCCGGGCTCGAGCGACTGGGCCTGCAACAACACATCAGCCAGCAGTTTTCGACCGACGAAATGCTGCCAGCCGCGGCACAGGGCGTCATCGGTATCGAGTGCCTGTCCGACAGAGATGACCTGCGTGCCGTACTGCACAAACTCGAACACCCGGGCACCGCCCGAACCACCATTGCCGAACGCACGATAGCGCTGGTCTTGCAGGCAAACTGCCAGTCGCCGGTCGCGACGTATGCGACGCTCGACGGCGAGCGGCTGACGGTGACTGCTTTGGTTGCATTGCCGGACGGCAGCCGCTTCCTGCGCGACTCGCTCGAAGGACCCGCAGCCGAATCAGAGAACACAGGACAGCAGCTGGCGGCGAGACTTCTCGAGCATGGTGCAGCCGAACTGCTGGAGCAGGCGGCGGCGACCGATGTCTGACATTTCGCTTGCGGGAGTCGGCGTGCTCGTGACGCGGCCGTCACACCAGGCGGCCGAGCTCTCGGCCGCCATCGAGGCAGCGGGCGGCCACACCGTCCTGTTTCCGGCCATCGAAATTGCACCGCGCAGTCCGCAGGACGTCGAGGAGGAGGTCGCCGGTCTCGTCGATCCCGATATCGTCATTTTCATCAGCAGTAACGCCGTCGAACACGGTCTCGCCTGGTCAGGCAATGGCGCTATTGCCGCAGTCGGGCCGGCAACAGCCGCCGCCATCGAGGCAGCGGCGAGAATCGTCGACATACGCCCGGCCAGCGGGTATGACAGCGAAAGCCTGCTCGAAGAGCCGGCATTGAATGACGTAGATGGTAAAACGATTCGAATCGTTCGCGGCAACAGCGGCCGCGAGCTGCTAGCCAATACCTTGCGGGAGCGGGGTGCAAGCGTGGATTATCTGCCGGTCTACGCGCGACGTGTGCCGGAGTACTCCGACGACGATGTCGCTGCACTGACCCGGCGCTGGCGTGACGGAGATATCGACATCGTGACCGTCATGAGCGTCGAATCCCTGCGAAATCTGGTGTCGTTGCTGCCGGAATCCTGCCGCGCGCTGCTTGCTAAAACGCCACTGGTGACGCCGGCGTCACGTGTGATAAAAGAGGCTATTGACCGCCTGCCCGGCTGCCCTGCGACGCTTGCCGCGGGACCCGGCGCAGACGAGATGCTCCGCGCGATGGCGACGCTCGGGCCCCACACATCCGGACAAAACTCATGAGCGAAGACAGCAAAGACGAGGATACGGTGGAGGCCGTGGCCGAAGAGCCTGTATTGGAGGAGCCTGTAGTCGAGGAGCCGGTGGTGGAGGAGCCAGTGGCCGAAGAGCCGGTGGCCGAAGAGCCAAAGGTTGAAACCGCCCCGCCAACCGACAAGCCGGCAAAACGCGGTACTTCGCCCGTGTCCTGGCTGGCGATGTTCCTGTCGTTCCTGACCCTGGCGGCCGTGGGCTACATGGTCATGGAAGACCGGCGCACTCAGGAGGCGACGGAGGCCGGCGGCGATTCGATCGCGCAACTGTCGGGCCGCGTCGACGAATCGCGGCAGTCACTGTCCGAACTCGACAGAAACCTTACGGATCTGGCATCGAGCGACGAAAGCATGCGATCGCGTGTCGAGTCCCTGCAGCAAAGCATCGAAGAGCGCGTTCGATTGCTCGATACGCTGCCCTTACGCATGTCAAATCTCGAAAATTCGGTCGCCGCCCTGCAAGGTGTTTCGGCCGGCGCACGTGACACCTGGCTACTCGCTGAGGCGGAGTACTACATGCAGATAGCCAATGCGCAATTGCAGCTCGGCAACAACCCGCATCTCGCCACGCTGGCCCTTGGCATGGCCGATGAGCGTGTCGTACAGATGGCCAACCCTGCATTGACCGACGTGCGCCGCGCGATCGCGGACGAACTCGCGGCGCTCGAAGTGATGAACAAGCCCGACATCGAGGGCGTCAGCCTGACGCTTGCGAGCTTGTCACGCGTCGTGGAGTCACTGCCGCTGCAGTCCGTCGATCAGGGTGCGGCCGACGACGAGCAGGGCGTGGATCCCGAACTGAGCGGCACTGCGCGAGCATGGGCCTCGGTCAAGGGTGCCGTGTCCGGCCTCGTCAAGGTGACACCGCCTGACGAGGCAGCCAGGGCATTGCTGACGCCCGACACAGCACAACTCATTCGCGCCAATCTGGCCTTGCAGCTGCAGGCGGCAAGACTTGCTTTGCTTCGCGGCGAACAGGCGATCTTCGAGCAAAGCCTGGACGACGCGGACGCGTTGCTCGAACACTATTTCGATACCAGCAGGGCACCGGTCGACAGCGCCCGGCAAACCATCGCTGAGATTCGCGACGGCATGTTCGCCGTCACACCCCCCGACATTTCCGAGTCATTGCGCCTGATACGGCAATTCCGGGTGCTCGCCGAGACGGCGCAATGAAATTCAGCATCATCGTCGTCATCGCTACTCTGCTGTTTGCGTTCGCGGGGCATTTCATGCTCGAGGACCCGGGCTATGTCGCGATCAATTTCCGCGGTTACCTGGTCGAGATGTCCGTACCCGTACTGCTGGGCGCCACGATCATCCTGATCGCCACGATATGGGCGATCAGGAAACTCATCATCGCGCCGCGCCTGATCGGTGAGGCTGCGGGAAGATACCGGGCCGGTCGCGCCGGTCAGAAGCTGATGCGCGGCATGATCGAGGTCGCCGAAGGCAATTTCGCCCGTGGCGAGAAACTGCTGGCACGGGCAGCAAGCACCAGTGACGCACCGCTTTTCAACTACCTGCAGGCAGCACGTGCGGCACACCTGCAGGGCAGCGATCAGCGCCGCGACGAGTGGCTGAGACTTGCCTACGAACATACGCCCGAGGCGGCAAACGCCGTTCTGCTGACCCAGGCGGAACTGCAACTCGATCGCGGCCAGTACGAGCAGGCGCTCGCCACCCTGCGCAGAATCGACGAGGACTCACGCGATCACAGCTACGCGCTCGCGCTGCTCGGCAGACTCTATTACAGGCTCGAAGATTGGGATCAACTGGCCAAGTTGCTGCCGCGCCTGCAGAAACACGGCCGCGTTACGGCAGAGACAATCGACAAATGGACCGTTCGCGTGCACCGCGAGAATCTCGAGCGTGCGCTCGATGGTGATGCCGTTGTCGACGCCTGGAAAAACGTACCGAAAAATCTGCGCTCGAACCTGGACTTGCTGGACGCCTATTTCACAGGACTGATACGGGGTGGTTTGCACGACAAGGCCGAGAAGGATCTCGTTGCCGCGTTGAAGGTCGAGTGGCGCGGACCGCTCGTGCGACTGTTCGGTCTCGTGGAAGGACCCGATGCGTCGAAGCAACTCAAACGCGCCGAGGGCTGGCTCGCGGCTCGCGGCGAGGACCCGGACCTTCTGCTAACGGCCGCACGACTTTGCCTGCGCAACGAGTTGTGGGGCAAAGCACGCAGCTATCTCGAAAGTGTCATTACCTTGCGACCGACGCCCGAGGCCTACCAGGAATACGGCCGTTTGCTGAACCAGCTCGGCGAAGGCGAAGCAGCAGCCGATGCGTTTCGCGAAGGCCTCGGTCTCGTTGCCGAAAGCCCCAGGACGGCGATTCCGCACCTCACTACGGGCCGGGGATGATCACGCTGGTCATCGGCCCGGGTTACACGGGAAGCCGTGTGCTCGAGCGCCTGCCGGCGGCCTCGGCCATTGCGCTTGGCCGTTCACTCGAAGGTCGCGAGCACTTGGATCTCGACTCCGACGCAGCAACTATCGATCTGCCGGGCAGATACAGCATCATATTTACGGTACCGCCGAGTGCCGATCGCGCTTCCAGAAGCGCTCCAACAGGACTCGCTACCAACCGTTGGAGCGGTTCTCGAACCGCGACTGCGACTGAGCCGGATCGCGCTTCAAGAAGCGCTCCAACTGACGCTCGTTTGGCTTCACTTCTTGCTCGGTGCGCCGACGTGCCGCAACGCTTCGTCTACCTGAGCACAACGGGTGTCTACGGTAATCGCGATGCTGCGCTTGTCGACGAAACCAGCGAACCGCATCCGGAGTCGGTACAGGCGCAACTCCGCCTTGCAGCCGAGACGCTATTGCAAGACTGGAGCCGCGAACGCGGTACGACACCGATTATTCTGCGCGTGCCAGGAATCTACGGGCCAGGCCGCCTTGGCCTCGATCGCATACGCGCCGGGACGCCCGTACTTGACGAGGAAGATGCAAACCCGGGCAACCGCATTCACGTCGATGATCTCGTCACTTGTTGTATCGCGGCGTTGTCGCCCGACGTGCCGGGCGGGGTCTATAACGTAGGCGACGGCGATACGCGCTCCACCACCTGGTTCACGAATGAAGTGGCCCGTCAGGCCGCCCTGCCACCACCGCCCACAGTCAGCCGCGAAGAAGCAGAAAGGACCTTCTCACCGATGAGACTCTCCTTCCTCCGGGAATCCCGCATCGTCGATATCACGAAAATGCGCTCAACCCTCGGCGTCCACCCGAAATACACCAACCCCGCTGACGGCATAGCAGCGAGCTTGGTTTTCGATTCGCCGAGCCAGGCGGGCAGTGAGGATACTTTTTCGAGGAAGTAAAGCGCAGCGCAGCGAGCCATGACGAGAAAAAGGTATCGCCACTGCTCGCTGCAGCGATGTGCCTACGGCTGACTACGTACGCTTCGCAGCCATGCCGTCAGCGGCTCCCACTCATCCCAGTCGGGCCACGCAATATACTCAGGCAACTCGAATATTCCGAGCCCGCGCGTGTAGGCGCGCACGTAATTCTGTGCTTCACGCAGTGCGGCGACATAGGGAACACGGATTTTCGTCAGGTACTCGTCGAGATCGCCCCAGATCAGCGTGTTGTCGCGCACGCGGTTGGCCACGATCGCGATCTTCGCTTGTTTGTGCCGAATCTTGCCGACGCTCTTTAGCTCCTCGACGAACGTCGTGGTCGCCTGCATGTCGATCGTCGACGGCAACACCGGGACAATGATGGTTTCAGCGTGCTTGACCAGGTCTACGAGCTCCTTGCCATGAGATCGTGCAGGTGCGTCGACGACCATGATATCGGCATTGCGTGGTGCGTGCCGGAAGCCGTCTTCGAAGGCGGCGACGGCTGCGATCTCCGGGCGATTATCAGGACGGCGCGCGAGCCAGTCGAGGCTTGATCTCTGCGGGTCGTAGTCAGCAAGTGCGACAACAGCGCCTTCGTTGGCAAAGTAAGATGCAATATTCGTTGCGAGGGTGCTTTTTCCACAGCCGCCCTTCGCATTCAAAACCATTATGTGCCGCATGATCCTCCCCAGGGGCAATTTGAATGACTGTTGTTATCAGGCTTATCGAGGGGTTATGTAAACTACAGGCAGAGGCATGAAAAGTCCATCAGAGAAAACGTGCGTATCGACTATTTGAAAATGCTTGGTGCCGGCAATCAAATCCTGATTGCAGACCGTCGTAAACTCGATGTCACACCACCATCGGCCGCACAGTTGCGGCGACTCGGGGACGCATCGACAGGGCCCGGTTTCGATCAATTGATGTGGGTGATGGCGCCTGCCGATCCGGCAATGGACGCAAGCTATCGCGTGTTCAATGCGGACGGATCCGAGGTCGAACAATGCGGTAATGGCGTTCGATGTGTGGCGTGGATGCTCGCCAGGGAAGATGCGACGCAACGTGATTTTCACCTGCAAAGTCCGGCCGGCATCATCGCGGCACGCGTGCATGCTGACGATCGCGTCACGGCTAGCATGGGGCCGCCCGAGTTCGAGCCCGGGAAGGTTCCGTTCGTCGCCGACACGAAGTCCGATTGTTATTTTCTCGCCGTCGGAGACACCGAATATGACGTCTCGGTACTGTCGATGGGCAATCCGCATTGCGTACTGCAGGTCGCCGACGTCTCGACCGCGGACGTCGCGGGACTCGGGCCTGTCATCGAGCGCCACGACCGCTTTCCGGCCTGTACGAATGTCGGTTTCATGGCCATTCGCGGCCGGCGTCAAATCGACCTGCGTGTGCACGAACGTGGCGTCGGCGAAACGTTGGCGTGCGGCACGGGTGCCTGCGCGGCCGTCGTTGCGGGCCAGCGACTCGGTCACCTCGACGATGAAGTCACGGTGAGTCTGCCCGGCGGGCAACTCGTGGTAAGCTGGCGCGGAGGCGCCGAAGTGGTTTGGCTGAGTGGAAATGCCGAACTGACAAGTGAGGGAACGATCGACTTATGAGCACACAACCCGAGCCGGAATACGTTGAGGAGGAAGTCTCCGAGACGACGATTTGCGACTACCTCGCGGCCCATCCCGATTTTTTCGAGCGCAATGCCAGGCTACTGAGCTCGCTGCGCCTGCCGCATGAGGCCGGAGGCACGATTTCGCTGGTCGAGCGCCAGGTTTCCATGCTGCGGCAGAAGGAGTTCAAGCTCGAGCGACAACTCAAGGAATTGATCCAGGTCGCGCGCGAAAACGACGTGCTCGCGGCAAAAATTCACGAGCTCGCCATGCAATTGATGTCAGCCCGTGACCTCAACACAACCATTGGCATGATCGAAGTGGCCATGCGCTCCGGTTTCGGCGCCGACCATGCCGTGCTCGTGCTATTCGGCGATCCCGACAATTTCGACGACGTCGACAGCGGTCGCTTTTTTCGCGCCACTCCACGAGAGGACGAAGCGCTGGCCCCGTTCGCGACATTCCTCAACGGTAGTGGCCCGCGCTGCGGGCAGGTGCGAGACTCGCAACGTAATTTTCTTTTCAAGGACGACGCCGAAGACATCGGCTCGGCCGCGCTCGTGCCGCTCGGGCATAAGGCCGACATCGGTTTTATCGCGATCGGCAGCGTCGACGCGGATCGCTTTCATCCCGGTATGAGCATCGACTTTCTCGCCCGCCTGGGCGAACTCGTGACCGGGGCATTGAAACGCTACTGACGTTGTTGGACCACTAGTTCCGTGGACGCCGCTGAAGCCGACTGGATTGACCGCTTCATCCGTCACCTCGAATTCGAGCGCCGGCTGTCAGCAGAGACCTGCAAACATTACCGCCGTGATCTGGATGCGTTGCAATCGTTCTGTGACGAGACCGGCATAGACGGCTGGACTGGTCTCGACAGCGAACACATGCGCGCCTGGTCCGCGACCAGCTTTCGGCGCGGACTCTCCTCGCGCAGCATCCAGCGGCGACTGTCTGCAGCAAGGACGTTTTTTCGCTACCTGCTGCGGGAGAAGCACGTCAAACTCAATCCCGTACAGTCCGTATCGGCGCCAAAGGCCCCGAAACGACTGCCCGGGAATCTCGATGCCGATCGCATGGCTCGACTGCTCGAAATACCCGGCAAGGGCCCGCTCGTCGATCGCGATCGTGCGATTCTCGAGCTGTTGTATTCGTCGGGCCTGCGGCTCGCCGAACTCACGAACCTGAACCTCGGCGATATCGACGCGCAGGACGCCACGGTTCACGTTACCGGCAAGGGCAATAAGGACCGTATCGTGCCGGTCGGCTCGAAGGCGCTGCAGGCCCTTGCTCGCTGGCAGATTTCGCGCACCGAACTGGCGCATACCGGCGAACGCGCATTGTTCGTCAGCAACCGTGGCACCCGCCTGAGCCGCCGCAGTGTGCAGGCACGCGTGGATCACTGGGCTCGGTGCCAGGGCATCGATACCAAGGTCTACCCTCACCTGTTCAGGCACTCCTTCGCCACGCACCTCCTCGAGTCCAGCCATGATCTGCGCGGCGTTCAGGAATTGCTGGGGCACGCGAATATCTCCACGACGCAAGTTTATACTCACCTTGACTTCCAGCACCTTGCCCAGATATACGACAGAACTCATCCGCGCGCCCGAATCAAGCCAAAAGACAAGGCATAGCCACGCGCATTAACTCGCCCGCCCCGCCGGGCGCCCGCTCAGGAATAGTTTGATGGAACAATTTCGTGGGACAACAATCGTCTCGGTGCGTCGCGATTGCTAAGAGGCGATAGCCGGTGACGGTCAGGTCAGTATGGGCGATACCGTCATGAAGGGTAATGCTCGCAAGGTGCGGCGATTGGCCGGCGGCAAGGTCATCGCCGGTTTTGCCGGGGGCACCGCCGACGCCTTTACCCTGTTCGAGCTGTTCGAGGCGAAGCTGGAGCAATACGGCAACCTGACACGTGCCGCAATCGAGCTCGCAAAGGACTGGCGCACCGATCGCCGCCTGCGCCGACTCGAGGCATTGCTTTGTGTTGCGGACGCGGAATCCTCTTTCATCATTTCCGGCAATGGCGACGTCATCGAGCCCGAAAACGACCTGATGGCGATCGGCTCCGGCGGACCGTTCGCCCAGGCCGCGGCAATGGCCCTGTTGCAGAACACGGTCCTCGGTGCTCACGAGATCGTCGAACGAGCGCTCGGTATTGCCGGCGATATTTGTGTCTACACGAACCAGAATATAGTTATCGAAGAGCTTTGACCGTTGGAGCGCCGCTCGAGACGCGAATGCACCAGAACGGATCGCGCTTCAAGAAGC
>DAOWGY010000315.1 GCA_030641695.1 Gammaproteobacteria bacterium | reverse complement strand
TTGAAAGTCAGAAGGTTTTTCATAGGTTTGGATTCCACGAGTCGAACGGCCGGGGCCGCAAATCAGGTGTTATGGTCTACTATATCACTAAACCAGTTACGGAAAGAAGCGTCGCCTCCGCTGTCCGACGCCCTTGAGCCGCCAAAGTTCGCCTGCATCATACAACGGCAGCAACAGTGAATAGATGCAGCAGGCGTCGAAGTGGTTTCCATGAACTGTCGAAGTTTGTTCCGCTCAAAACGAAAATTGCGGCGGCGACGCACTATTGACAAGCGGGGTCAATTCCGTTTCGAAAAGGGATTCGCTGTGCCAGCGGCTATTATCCGCGCGTCGCACGAGGCGCGCATCCATGACGGGCGCCGAGCCGACGACGATGAATAATCGGCCGCCAGGCTGAAGCGCATCGATGAATCGGGTATCCAGTGTCTGCACCGAAGCGGTTACCACGATTGCGTTGTATCGTCCGGCGGGCAGTTCCTGTGTGGCATCCATCGTCGTGAGTGTGGCGTTCTCGATCCCGGCCTCGTTGAGATTGGCAGCCGCGTTTTGCACGAATTCGTCGTGGATGTCGATGCTCGTCACGAAATCGGCCAGCCTTGCCAGGCACGCGGTGAGAAAGCCACTGCCAGTGCCGATCTCGAGTATGCTGTCGTCGCGATTTAGTTCGAGCGACTGCAATACACGTCCTTCCAAAGTGGGCGTCATCATGGACTGCCCGCGGCCGAGCGGAATTTCCATGTCTGCAAACGCAAGGGACTCGTACGCCGGGGGCACGAACTGTTCGCGGGGCGTTGTTACGAGCACATCCAGTACGTCCGGATCGAGTATCGTCCAGGCGCGAATCTGTTGATCGATCATCTGTTGTCGAGCGAAATCAATATTCATCTTGCCACTGTTCCTAAGCCATTCAAAAGAAAGACGAAAGCCAAACTGTCATCGCCGCCTGCTGTGGCACCGGTCTGCGACGGCTGCTACCGACTGCCGAATTATGGTGAATCGCGGCAGTCGGCTTCAGTCGCTGGGATATGCTTACAGATGCCTTATTTTACGGCGCTTCTTAACCTCGAGTCTCCGCATGCGTGGCAGAGAACCGGGCGGCCAATAATAACAAATGATCATTGAGCGGCATCACTCGCGGCGCAGGCCGACAGCACGAAGACTACGCATGCCGATGCGATTGCATCAGCATGTGGTCAGGTACTTGCAGTGGCGCGAGTGACCTCGGATATTGGTTCCTGAATGGATTCAATCGTCATTATCATCGCGTTGTCCTCAGTACTGGTGGTGCTCGTTGTCGCCGCTGTCCTGATTCTCGCCGCGCGGCGCCGCCTCGCTCATCGTGTGCGGACGCTCAGGGACGAGATGGTGGCAGTCTCGGGGGACGCCTCGGTCGGTCGCAGGCTCAATGTCGGCGAGCATTCCGATCTGGCCGATCTTGCGATAACGATCAATCGACTATTCGATGCACTCGGCGAGCGCGACAAAAAAATTCAGGGCCGCGATCGCTTGTTCCGCGATTTCGCGCGCACTCTGCCCGAGATTGTCCTTATACACGACGACAAGATTATGCTGGCCAACGAATCTGCGGCATCGCTGATAGGTCTCGAGCCTGCGCAACTCGTCGGGCGCGATATTGCAGATCTCGTCAAGCCCGCCTACCGGGCGTTGTTTCGTAAGTCGGTCGCGCGGCGACTGGCCAGCGAGGAGGCTCCGCGGCGCCTCGAAATCCAGTTGATCAACGGCAATCGGGCGGGATTGTGGGTAGAGGCACAGAGTTCCACTATCGAATTTCACGGCCATCGGGCAATCCTCACGGTAGCGCGTGACGTCAGTCACCGCAAAAGTCTCGAGGTGTCACTGTCGCGCAGCAAACGGCAAGCGCAATACACGCTGGAATCCATCGCCGAGGGAGTCATCACAACTGACAACGATGCTCGCATCGATTACATGAATCGGGCCGCGGAGACGCTCGTCGGCACGAGCCGGGACGATGCGGCAGGACACAAGGTCGGTGAGTTGTTTACGCTGGTTGACGACACGGACCGGCGTCCGCTCGGTGATCCCGTCGATCGATGTCTCGCGATGCGACGGCGGGTCAACATGGGCCGGCGTGCCGTGATGGTCAGTCGCGACGGCGAGCACGAACATTCGGTCGAGCTATCCGCATCGCCCATTCGCGGCCCGGGTGAAAGCATATCTGGAACGGTCGTGGTATTTCACGATGTTGGCGAGTTGCGCGGCCTGACTCGTCAGATGAGCTACCAGGCGACCCATGACCCGATGACAGGGCTCGTCAACCGGCGCGAATTCGAGCGACGTCTCGATGAGGCGATGGACTCGGCGCATTCGGAAGAGGCGGTGCATATGCTCTTCTACATGGACCTCGATCGCTTCAAGGCAGTGAACGACAGCTGCGGTCATCTCGCGGGCGACAACATGCTTCGCGAGGTCGCGTCGTTGATCAAAGATCAGGTGCGCGACTCTGATTTTGTCGGCCGACTGGGCGGTGATGAATTCGGCGCATTGCTCATCGGTTGCCCTATCGAAAAAGCACGACAAATCGCGATGGACATCTGTAATGCGATCGCGGACTACCGCTTCGTCTGGAAGGACAAGATCTTCAACATTGGTATTTCCATCGGCCTCGTCGAAATCAGTCATGTCAGTGGTACGGTCCAGGATCTCATGAGCGCGGCGGATTCGGCGTGCTATGTCGCCAAGCAGGAGGGGCGTGGCAGAGTACATATTTATTCAGCCCGTGACGAAGCCATCGCTCGTGAGCGTGGCGACATCCAGTGGCTGCGGGAATTGCAGTCAGCGCTGCACGAAGATGGCTTCGAGCTCGCCGTACAGCCGATTATCGCGATGACCAGCGGTGCCGATTCTGGCCCGGCCCTTGAAATTCTGATTCGCCTGCCTGACGGTCGCAGCCGCGCGCCGGACACGGCCGATTTTCTGCGGCCCGCCGAGCGCTATCAGTTGATGCCGCAAATTGACCGATGGGTGGTTAACGCGACACTGAGCGCATTATCCGGTGGCGAACTCAAACTGGCAGGTCAGCGCAGTTGCGCGATCAATCTGTCGGGTCAGACCATCGCCGACGAGGCATTCCTGGGCTTTGTCGTCGAGGCGCTGGATCGCACCGGCGTCTCGCCGTCTTCGATCTGTTTCGAAGTCACCGAAAAGGCGATTCTCGCCAATATCCAGCAAGCACAGCGTTTCATCGAAGTCCTGCACGGTATCGGTTGCGAATTTTCCCTGGACGATTTCGGCAGCGGCATGGGGTCGTTCGCGAGTCTCAAGCATTTGCCGATCGATTACCTGAAGATCGACGGCATGTATACGCGCAACCTGCAGACGGATGAGGTCAACCAGGAGATGGTTGCCGCGATGATCAAACTCGCACGGACGATGAAATTCCGGGTTGTTGCGGAGCAGGTCGAGCACCAGGAGGATTTCGACTGGCTACGAGATGTCGGCGTCGACTTTGTGCAGGGGCACTTCGTCGAATCGCCGATGAACCTCGGCGCAGTTACGACCGGCACCTACCGCATACTCAACCCGTAGGCGGTCTGCGCCGTTGCAGTTCGGCGCATGCCATGAAACATTGCCGCACAGATCAGCGACTGCCAGACGATCCAGCCCGATGCGTACGGCAGTATCATCCAGACCGCCGTGCACTCATCCCAGTTGCAGACCTCAAAGGTCTGGCTGAAGATGTAGCCGCCGATCAGCCCGGCCAGGAAACTGAATCCCCAGTACGCCAGGCCCACCCGTAACGGTGCAATGAACCTCACGGCCGTAGCGACCAGCAAAGCGCCCGTGATGCCAGCGAGGATGAAATCACCGGTATCGCCGATACCCTCGACCTCGATGAGGTCCGGAATCCTGATAGCCGCATCGTAGATAAAGATGCTTGCGACGGCGAGCGCGGCAACTCGCGGTACGCGAAGCTGGCTGCTATTCACGAACGGCGCCATGACCAGAAGCCCGAATACAATGCCGTGCAGGATCAGCCACCACGAAAAAATCGGCGGGTACGAATCAGGTCCAAATGCCGAGTCGAGCAGGATGGCAGGGAAAGTCAGCATGCCGGAAAGCACGGCAAGGCCCAGTCGTGCTACGAGGGGAAGATTGAAAAATTGCATCGTCTACTCCTGTTCGGGACGGATAATCCGAGCCTTGATGATCGATGACACGCAGTTCCAGTGCCTGACGGATTCCTGACGAAGTTCTGATGGTTCCGTTGCAGCGAAAGCTGCGGCCGACAGGCCGCCAAGTCAAAAAAAAGGCCGCCAGGCGACAGCCTGGCGGCCTTTGATGTCGATGTACTCAGCTACTCAGGCAAGCAGCGGAACCATGAGCAATGCGACGATGTTGATGATCTTGATCAACGGGTTGATCGCCGGGCCGGCCGTATCCTTGTACGGGTCGCCAACCGTGTCGCCGGTAATGGCCGCCTTGTGCGCGTCCGAACCCTTGCCGCCAAAATTACCGTCTTCAATGTACTTCTTGGCGTTATCCCAGGCGCCACCGCCCGCGGTCATCGAGATCGCGAGGAACAGTCCTGTGATGATTGTGCCGAGCAGCAAGCCGCCGAGCGCCTTCGGGCCCAGCAGCAGGCCAACGGCCAGTGGCACGAGGATCGGCAGCAACGAGGGCACGATCATTTCCTTGATGGCGGCTTTGGTCAGCAGGTCGACGGCGCGAGTGTAATCCGGCTTGCCAGTGCCTTCCATGATGCCCTCGATTTCCTTGAACTGACGCCTGACCTCGGTCACGACCGAACCAGCGGCGCGACCGACAGCCTCCATAGCCATCGACGCGAACAGGAACGGCACGAGGCCGCCAATGAACAAGCCGATGATGACAAGGTGATCGTCAAGGTGAAACACGGCGTCGATCGCCAGAGCGTCGAGCGCTGCCGTGTAATCAGCAAACAGCACGAGGGCGGCGAGACCAGCAGAGCCGATTGCGTAGCCTTTGGTGACGGCCTTCGTGGTATTGCCGACGGCGTCAAGTCGGTCCGTGATCTTGCGAATCTCGGGCGGCAGATCTGCCATCTCGGCGATGCCGCCTGCGTTGTCAGTAATTGGTCCGAATGCATCGAGCGCAACCACGATACCTGTCATCGACAGCATCGCTGTCGCTGCGATCGCGATGTTGTAAAGGCCGCCAATCTCGTCGCCGGCAGGCGCCAATGCGAACGCTCCCCAGATGCTGGCGCAGACTGCGATAACCGGCAGTGTCGTCGCCTTCATTGATATGCCGAGGCCCGCGATGATGTTTGTCGCGTCACCGGTCAGTGAGGCGGCGGCAATCGTTTTAACCGGTTTGAAATCGGTGCCGGTATAGTACTCGGTGATCATTACCATCGCGGCTGTGAGCGCGAGGCCAATCAGGGCAGAACCGAATATTCCGGTCGCATTGCCGGTGTCGCCCATCATCATGTTGGTAACCGGGTAGAACGCGATAGCAGCGAGAACGCCGGCGACGATCATACCCTTGTACAAAGCGCCCATGATATTACCGCTATCCGATGTGCGAACGAAGAAGGTGCCGATAATCGAGGCAACGATCGAAATCGCACCCAGAATCAGCGGGTACACGACGGCGGACGAGCCTAATTGGTCCACGGCCATACAGCCAAGCAGCATCGTCGCAATGATCGTGACGGCGTAGGTCTCGAACAAGTCGGCCGCCATGCCGGCGCAATCGCCGACGTTGTCACCAACGTTGTCGGCGATGACACCAGGGTTGCGCGGGTCGTCCTCCGGAATGCCGGCTTCGACTTTGCCGACAAGGTCTGCGCCGACATCAGCGCCCTTGGTGAAGATACCGCCGCCGAGACGCGCGAAGATCGAAATCAACGAGCCACCGAAGGCGAGGCCGACGAGCGCGTGTATGGCTTTCTCATCCGTTGCGCCCATGGTCTTCAGCAGCAGAAAGTAACCGGCAACGCCAATCAGGCCCAGGCCGACAACGAGCAGGCCGGTAATGGCGCCGCCCTTGAAGGCGATATTCAGCGCAGGGTTGACGCCCTTGCTCGCCGCTTCGGCGGTACGTACATTGGCGCGAACCGAAACGTACATGCCGATGTAGCCAGCCATTGCCGAAAAAATTGCGCCGATCGCGAAGCCGATCGAGGTATACCAGTCCAGTACGATGCCCAGGATGACGAATAATACGACGCCGACGATAGCGATCGTGCCGTACTGGCGATTCATGTAGGCACTGGCGCCTTCCTGGATGGCTTTTGATATTTCCTGCATCCGGTCGTTGCCGGCCGGCTGCTTGAGAATCCACTGTGTTGTAATTAGCCCGAATAGTACGGCGAGAACGCCAGCACCGATCGATAGCCACAGGGCTAACTCGTTAGTCATTTGATTTTCTCCGATTGGCAATCCGATCGAACTTTGCCGTCGACACGTCGTGCCGACGTTGTTGTTATGTCCGACCTGGTTTGTGAATTGTCAGGTCGCGGGCGTCGATCCCCAAAATCGTGCTGGCCAGCCCCCGACCGGGCGCGAATCATACCACAAATTTCGTCTTTAGCTGCGCTGCAACAGGGACTTTTGTGAGGGTCACATATCTTGGTAAGCCATTGATATATGGAGGATAATCCTCCCCCCGAATCAGCGGTTGCAGATATCGGCGGGCGGCCTCAGTGATGCCGAAACCGTCTTTGCTGATGTAACGCTTCGGCAGCATCTTTTCCTTGTTGGCGATCCTGGACAGGGGTGCTTCTTCGATGCGCCAGCGATACGGCTTGTCCGACACACGCTTGATGACCGGCATGACCGCGGTTTTACCCTGCAGCGCGAACTGCACCGCAGC
The DNA here is from genome assembly GCA_030641695.1 of Gammaproteobacteria bacterium. Lineage (GTDB taxonomy): Bacteria > Pseudomonadota > Gammaproteobacteria > Steroidobacterales > Woeseiaceae > UBA1847. The sequence continues at coordinate 5,005 of DAOWGY010000315.1, read as the reverse complement.
ACGACCAACGGCATAGGCTTGCTCGACATCCGTGGCGGAGGCGATGTGGCGTGCCGAGCGCTGTAAATAGTCGGCCACCGCGTAGTGATATTTCAAACCCAGGTTGTCGCGGACCATCTGCGCGATCACAGGGGCCACGCCACCGAGTTGCGCATGACCGAACGCGTCGCGAGTGCCTGCCTCTGCAAGGAACTTGCCGTTCCGGTAACGCGCCCCCTCGCTGACCACGATGACGCAGTAGTCGTACTTGATCACCGACTCGCGAACGCGCTTCAGGAATGCGCGCTTGTTGAACGGGACCTCGGGGAACAGAATTATGTGCGGTGGATCCTCGGGCCGTGTGCCGGCGAGTCCGCCAGCCGCGGCGATCCAGCCTGCGTGCCGGCCCATGACTTCGAGGATGAAGACCTTGGTTGAGGTCTTCGCCATCGACAGTACGTCGAGTGCGGCTTCCTGCGTCGACACAGCGACGTATTTGGCGACCGAACCGAAACCGGGGCAGTTGTCGGTAATCGGCAGGTCATTGTCCACGGTCTTGGGAATGCCCAGGCATTGCACGGGAAACCCCAGCTTCCTCGAGACCTGCGCCACCTTGTGCGCGGTGTCCATGGAGTCATTGCCACCGTTGTAGAAAAAGTAGCCAATGTTGTGCGCCCTGAAAACCTCGATCAGTCTTTCGTATTCGGCGCGGTTTTCCTCGATACCCTTCAGCTTGTAACGGGCGGAGCCGAACGCGCCGCCGGGTGTGTGCCTGAGCGCCGCGATCGTTTTGGCATTCTCACGATTCGTGTCGATCATGTCCTCTGTGAGTGCGCCGATGATCCCGTTTCGGCCTGCGTAGACATTTGCAATGTGCTTGCGGTGTTTCCTGGCGGTCTCGATGACACCGCAGGCGGTTGTGTTGATCACGGCGGTAACGCCGCCCGACTGGGCATAAAACGCGTTCATTGCAGGCATATTGCAGGTTCCTGTGGCGGCTGCTCGAAGGCGCATGAGCATAGCGGAAACTGCAGCCGGGAGCACGATACCGAGGTGATCCGATTGACCTTATCTTGCATTGCGGGTAGCGTACTTCGCCCCGTCGGGGCGAACGCCTGGACGGCGTTATCAGCCGCTGTAACCGGACACTTGAGAATGCGAATCGTTTTGTTGGGCGCGCCCGGCTCGGGTAAGGGCACGCAGGCCAAGAAACTGATGGCCGATCGCAATATTCCACACATTTCGACAGGCGACATGTTGCGTGAGGCCGTGTCTGCCGGTTCCCGATTCGGCGCGAGAGCGAAGACGATCATGGAGGCCGGGCAACTCGTGCCCGACGACATCATGCTCGGCATCATCAGCGAACGTCTCACACGGCCGGACGCGGCGGACGGATTCATACTCGACGGGTTCCCGCGCACCAGGCAACAGGCCGGCGATCTCGAGGAGCTGCTCGATCAGCTGGGCGCGCCGCTGGATGCGGCCGTACTCATGGACGTGGACTTCGAGATGCTGACGAAGCGCCTTACCGGGCGCCGTACCTGTTCACTCACCGGCAAACTCCTGAACGTCTATTTCTCGCCGCAGGACGAAATCGACGACTGCCTGAACGCGGGCGGCGAACTCATCCAGCGTGAGGACGACAACGAGGAAACCATCAAAAACCGACTCGATGTCTACCGCGAGCAGACCGAGCCCGTGGTGAGTTTTTATGAGAAGCGCAGCAAGTTGAAGGCCGTCGACGCCGAAGGTTCGATCGACGAGGTCTATGAAAGGTTTTCGCAAGCGCTATAGCAACTCGAGCAACCGCTCCCCGATCAACTCCCGGCGCCAACCCCGGAAAACCCGCGAATTCCGAGCGCCGGAAATGATGACGGCCGACAGCTCCTTGCGCGAGGCAAGCAATTCGGCACTGATGCCCAGGTCATCTGCACAACTTGCGACGGCTGATTGCATCGTTTTCAGTAGTTTCTTTTGGCGCTCGTCCGGAGCCGATGGTGGTTGATAGTCGTGATCGTCGTGCGCGGAGCTTGCGACGATTTCGAGCAGTGCATCGCCGGCGCGTTGCGCCAGTCTTGGCGGCAGGTCCTCGATGCGCTGTAACGCGGCCATCGAGTCCGGCAGGCTTGCGGCAATGTTGAGCAATACGCGGTCCCTGAGTATCCACTGCCGCGGCCGGTTTCTGCTGAGCGCCTGCAACTCGCGCCACACTGCAAGACGCTTGGCGGCGGCGCGGCGACGCCCCCGCAGGTTCCTCGCGCCTTTCAGCCGGGTAACGGCCTGCGACTCGTCAGCCACGTACAGCGACTCATCGAGTAGCAGTGCCGAGTCCTGTTCGGCCCACGTCAGGCGTCCGGCTTGCTCGAGGCGTTCTCTGAGAATGTCGTACGCCGGCAGCAGGTATTCGACGTCTTCTACCGCGTAATGCAGAAAAGCGTCCGCCAGAGGCCGCTTTGTCCAGTCGGCACGGGTGTGGGATTTGGGAATTTCTACGCCGAACAGTTCCTTCACCAGCCCTGCGTAACCTATCTGCGGTTGCAGGCCAAGCAGGCCAGCGGCTATTTGAGTATCGAACAATGCGCCGGGCATGCGTTCGGCTGTTTGAAAGATGACCTCGATATCCTGACGGGCGGAGTGCACCACCCAGGTCCTGTCGCACACTGCAATCCAGAAGGCCTGCATACTGTTTCCCGCGAGCGGGTCGACGCAAAAAACGCGCTCGCGCGTGGCGAGCTGCACCAGGCAGAGCTGAGCGAAAAAAGTCTTCTCGCGCATGAACTCCGTATCGACGCCCAGCACATCGTGGGTGTGCAGGTCGGATGCGATCGTGTCGGGTTCGTCGACAAACGTGAAATCGGTCATTGAGTGCCGGTGGCGTGGATTTCGGATCGGCAGGTTAACATGCGATCATTGCCGCATCGACGGCGACCGTAGTCCGGCCGTGCAGGAACTCATCAAAACTCTGTTCGACATCGTCTTGATACGCAAGGGGCCGGATGCGATACCGCACTCCTGGTTGCTGGCATACGCGGCCGTCGTGTTGTGGTTTTTTCCGCTGTTCGCTGCAACTGCGCTGATACCGACCTTCGAGGGCAGGGCCGTGGCGGTAACGGTTGCCGGCTGGGCCATCAGCCTGGTCGGCTACGCGCTGGTCATTGCGCTGGCGGGATACGCTAGAAGGCTGCTGCAATCGCTGACGGCGATCATCGGCTGCGGTGCTCTGATTTTTCTGGGCCAGGTAGCCGGGGTCGTGTTCCTGTCGCCGTTTCTTGGCGATCGGCTTGCGCTAATCGTCGCTTATCTGTTGCTGTTCTGGTCGGTGTATGTCAAAGGGCATATCATGGCTCGCACGCTGAATCGCGAATGGTACATCGGCTTCATCATTGCAATTGGTGTATTCCTTTTACAGTATGCGTTTTCTATGGCAGTTGCCCCCGCATCCTGAGTTCCTGCATGCACATACACATTCTCGGCATCTGTGGCACCTTCATGGGCGGTGTCGCTGCGCTGGCTAAAGCTGCCGGCCACGAAGTGTCCGGCTGCGATGCCGGCATATATCCGCCGATGAGCACACAGTTGAAGAATCTCGGCATCGAGATTCATGAAGGTTTTGATGCCCAGCAATTCGATGCCGCACCGGACTGCGTAGTCGTCGGCAATGTCGTCAGCCGTGGCTTCGACGTTGTCGAAACCATGCTCGACCGTGACATGTCCTACCAGTCGGGTCCGCAATGGCTTGCTGAGCACGTGCTGCGCGGAAAGCATGTGCTCGCAGTGGCCGGCACGCACGGCAAGACGACGACGGCGAGCATGCTGGCGTGGATTCTCGAAGACGCGGGTCTCGAACCCGGTTTCCTGATTGGTGGCATACCGGCCAACTTCGGAGTATCGGCGCGATTCGGCGGTGGCGACTGCTTTGTCGTCGAGGCGGACGAGTACGATACGGCGTTCTTCGACAAGCGAGCGAAGTTCGTGCATTACCGTCCACGCACGCTGGTTCTGAATAATCTCGAGTTCGACCACGCGGACATCTACAAAGATCTCGATGCGATCCTGTGGCAATTCCACCAGCTTCTCAGAACGGTACCCCAGCGCGGCCGGATCATTGCGAACGCGGCGGATGACAATCTCAGGCGCCTGTTCGACATGGGTTGCTGGACGCCGGTCGAGACATTTGCGCTCGATGGGAGTGGCGACTGGCAGGCGGAATTTTCCGATGCGGCGGAGCGCCGCATACGCGTCGGCGATGCCGCAGCACAGGCGGCCGAGTCGCGCTGGCAAATGGGTGGCGCACACAATCTCGAAAACGCGTTGGCAGCGATCGCGGCGGCGCGCACAGCAGGGGTGCCCCTGGAAAATGCCGTCGCAGCGATGTCGCGCTTCGAAGGCGTCAAACGGCGCATGGAACGTACGGCGACGGTCGGCGATATAGCCATTTACGACGATTTTGCCCACCATCCGACAGCCATCCGGCGCACGATTTCGGCCTTGAAACGCCGTTATCCTGGTAATCGCATAGTCGTCGCCGTCGAACCTCGCTCGAACACGATGAAACTCGGCGCGCACAACGAGGAAATGGCGACATCGCTCGAACAGGCCGATCTCGTGTGGATGTATCGGCCTGCAGACATGAGCGGAGATTTCGACGTGTCACTGCAGCCACTCGGCAACAAGCTGCGCTCATTCGGCGACTATGACGAACTCGTCAACGACATGTCCACGCGGGTACTGTCGGGCGACCAGGTGATATTCATGAGTAACGGTGGCTTCGGTGGTGCGCGGCAGACGCTCACTGCCGTACTGCAGAGAACCCGCGGGTCTTGATCACTGTTGGAGCGCTTCTCGAAGCGCGAACGCGAAATTGTAAAACCTCACTGCGTTGAAGCCCGGTCTCACTCGCGCCTCGAGAGACGCTCCAACGATCTTCCGCTGGAGGACTATACTTGGAGTAATCGAGCAAGAGTCGTCCAGTGCAGGTTCCGCTTTTTCCACTCAACACGGTGTTGTTTCCCGGAGGGCCACTGCC
>DAOWGY010000005.1 GCA_030641695.1 Gammaproteobacteria bacterium | reverse complement strand
GGGTCGTAGAGTTTGAATGCGAGACCGAGCACGGTGGCGACCGGTGCCAGCGTAATGTAGCGCTTGTCCCAGTTGAGCCTGATGCCGACGATAGTCTTACCTTTCCATTTGCTCTTGCACACGATGCCGCTGTCAATCAGCGATGCCGCGTCGGAGCCGGCCTGTGGCGAGGTCAGTGCGAAACAGGGAATTTCGGTGCCTGCGGCGAGCCCGGGCAGGTAACTTTCCTTTTGTTCGTCGGTTCCGTAATGCAGCAGCAATTCGGCAGGGCCGAGCGAGTTCGGCACGCCGACAGTCGAGGGCGCCGCGGCGCTGCGGCTCGCGAGCTTCATGATGACGCAGGCGTTGGCATAGGCCGAAAATTCGAGGCCGCCGTATTGCTTCGGGATGATCATCGCGAAAAACTTGTGCTCGATGATGTAGTCCCACACGTCTTTCGGCATGTCGGCGAGCTCGTGGCAGATCTCCCAGTCGTCGAGCATCCTGCACAGTTCTTCGCATGGACCGTCGAGGAAGGCCTGCTCTTCCTCCGACAGTTGCGGCGCCGGATACGACATCAGCCGCTCCCAGTCCGGCATGCCGGAGAACAGCTCACCGTCCCACCAAACGCTGCCGGCTTCGAGCGCTTCGCGCTCGGTATCAGACATCTTGGGCAGCATCTTGCGGTAGACGTCCAGCAGCGGTTTGGTGATCTTCTCGCGTCGAAACTCGATCAGGTTTGGCACGATCATGGCGCCGAAAGCGGCCCACAAAAACAGCTTCCAAAGGATGGAGCCGTCGCCGAAGATTGTGTACGCGAGGACGGCGAGGCCCGCAGTGATGGTCGAGCTGCGCAGGTCGATGCGTCGATATGCCAGGAAGATGCCGCCACCCACGAAGAGCAGCAACCAGAAAAGACTGATAACGAAGCCGGACAAGCGCTTTTACCCCTGATTCAGTACCTTGCGGTAAGAAGAAACACTATCATCGCGGCGCTGTGCGCGCCATCGAGCACGTCACGTCACAGCAACGACTCGATTGCAGCACGCTCCTCGCGCAATTCGGCATCGGTTGCGTCCATGCGGGAGCGGCTGAATTCGTCGATTTCGAGCCCTTGCACGATCTCGTAGTTTCCGCCACTACAGCGCACCGGGTAGGAGTAGATGACACCGGGTTCGATGCCATAACTGCCGTCGGCAGGTATCGCCATGCTGACCCAGCCGTCCCCAGGCGTGCCAAGCACCCAGTCGTGCATATGATCGATAGCGGCCGATGCCGCCGACGCCGCGGACGAGGCGCCACGTGCTTTGATAATCGTAGCACCGCGTTGCTGAACGACGGGGATGAACGTGTCAGCAAGCCAGGCCTGGTCGACGAGTTCGGCGGCCGGCTTGCCGGAAACGCTGGCATGGTTGATATCCGGGTATTGCGTGGCGGAATGGTTGCCCCAGATCGTCATGCAACAAACGTCACTGACATGATTGCCGGTTTTCGCAGCCAGTTGCGCGCTCGCCCGATTGTGGTCGAGTCGAGTCATGGCCGTAAAATTGCCGCTGTCGATGTCCGGTGCATTACTGCTTGCGATCAGAGCATTGGTATTCGCCGGGTTACCGACGACAAGGACACGAATGTCGCGGCTGGCGTGGTCGTTGATTGCCTTGCCTTGTACCGAGAAGATGGCGGCGTTGGCTTCGAGCAGATCTTTGCGTTCCATTCCCGGTCCGCGCGGACGGGCACCGACGAGCAACGCGTAGTCGCTGTCCTTGAAGGCGGTATTCGGATCGTCCGTGGCGATGACACCCGCCAGCGTATCGAAAGCACAGTCGTCCAGTTCCATGACGACGCCCTGCAGAGCGTCCAGAGCCGGCGCAATCTCGAGTAGCTGCAGAATGACCGGCTGGTCGTTGCCGAACATTTGGCCGGAGGCGATTCTGAAGGCGAGCTGATAGCCGATCTGGCCGGCGGCGCCCGTGATGGTGACGCGAACTGGTGATTTCATCGTTCTGATTCCCTGTGTACCGGTTGTTACAGTCGCAAGCGCCCCGGTGTCGCGATTGCGACGAGATGCATGTGTCAGTCGGGGCGGCGATTCTAGCACCGCAGCACTGTCGCGACATCGTGTAGAACCACTACTGAGGGTTGTTCGACCGGCGGAAACGCTTCCTTTAACAATTCGCGCTCGATCCGGGCGGCCTCATGAAAGCC
>DAOWGY010000355.1 GCA_030641695.1 Gammaproteobacteria bacterium | reverse complement strand
CGTCTGGTCGAAGAGAAAGAACTGCTGGTCCGAATAGTCGGTATAAAAGAACGCGAGGCCCGCGCGCAGGCGCCCATCGAAGGCGGAGCCCTTCGTGCCAATCTCATAGCTGACCAGGGATTCCTTGTCGAAGCCGGGTGCGAAGTTGCTTCCGGGCGCGAGATTATTGAAACCGCCCGCACGAAATCCCTTGCCGACCGTGAGGTAACCGAGCAGTCCTTCCCGAAAGCTGTACGCCAGGCTGGCCTTCGGCTGCAATTCGCTGAATGTCTTGCTCCGGCCCTGGGTCTTGTCCTCGGGCGTCTCCTCGTCATAGCGAAATGCGAGTGTCAGTTCCAGCGCATCGCTGATGTCGTAGCTCAAATTGCCAAAAACGGCGAAATTCTCGAGCGCCAGATCCTGGGCTGCGGGTGGAACCGGCGTGCCGAGAAAGGTCGTCGCGAGCGAGCGAAACCGATCCTGGTCGAAGAAATAGACCCCGGTTAACCAGCGCAAGCGCGTGTCTGCGGTCGAGGCCAGGCGAAGTTCCTGAGCGAACGTATTCGACTCATCAACGACGATAATGTTGATGGCCTCGAACAAGGTCTGGTCAAGGTCCTGATCGTTGCCGGAATCGACTTCCGTGTAGGACGTGATTGACGTCAGCGTACCCCAGCCGAAATCATAATCGACCTTGGCCGACATCTCCGAGAACTGCACGAAAGACTCGCCAATGCGATTGGACTGGATTTCATAAACGGGGTTACCGAAGAATATCGGTTCTGCCGGAGGCGGCAGGGGCAGCACGCCCTCGCTCGCTGGCATGAAATAACCGGAACCGCCTTCCTGATCCGAATATTGACCCCTGACGTCGATCGAAAGCCTGTCCGTGGGCTTGTAAAGCAGCCGGCCGCGAAACGATGCAGACTCCTTGAAATCGACTTTCTGGTTGTCCAGGTAGGCATTTTCCAACTGCCCGTCGCGATCCTGCACGCGGAATGAGGCGCGATAGAGTAGCTTGTCGTCCGCAATCGGGCCCGATGCACTGCCGGCGACGACAATATCCCTGCCCTCCGCCGCCGACACTCTAAGCCCGTACTCAGCCTCGCTCGCCGGCTGCTTTGTCGATACGAGAATCGCACCACCGATGGCATTGCGACCATAAAGCGCCCCCTGTGGGCCGCGCAACACATCAATGCTCTCGATGTCGAACAACTCCTGCGTCGTCAGAAGATTACTTGTCGCGCTGACACCGTCCACGCGAAACGAAACGGGTGGCTGGCCGGTGCCGCGGTTCTGCCGCACGCCGCGAATGACCAGCGTGCTGACACCCACTTCCTGATCGTCGGAGAAGCGCAGATTCGGCGTCAGTGATGCAACGCGGTTGATGCGTTCGATGCGATGTCGCTCGATATCAACGGCCGTAAACGCGGTGATGGAGTCCGGCACATCCGAGAGTTTTTCGGCACGGTAGCGCGAGGTGACGATGATCTCCTCGATGTACGTATCGGCACCGTCTTCCGACTGTGCGCAGGCCGGCTCCGAGGGAGTGCTGACGAGACCAAGAATTAGAACTGCGGCCACGCGGGGCACGCGCATAACTGAGGCAGACAAGACGGATTCCTTTCTTTTGATTCTTCGCGTCAGGCTACGACACGAGATGCTGCGACAGTTGCCTACGAGCGCGACATTGTCAATAGGGATTCGGTGTCATACCCGAAAAGAACGGCGTGCATTTCTGATGCGCGGAGCGGCCAGCAGGAAGATCAGGACAATGATGAAAATCGGTGCCACGTGGCCACCGCCACCGCCTCCGGTTCCCTGGTTGACGCCGACGATGACCGTACGCGTAACGCTGATATTGTTACCGGCCCTGTCGGCCACGCTGTAAGTGATGCTCTGTGTGCCGACCACGGTTGCGTTGATGGTGCCGGAGACTACGATCTGCTCACTGATGTCGCCGTCGATATCGTCAACTGCGGTGGCGCCGGGATCGAGATACTCCTGGCCCGCTGGAATGTTGACCGAGGCTTCCCCCACGAGCTGCAGGTCCGGCGCGATGCGGTCGCCGAGTCCCAGCCTGCCGATGCCGTTGTTCGCGTGTATCTCCAGTACGCCTGCGGCGCTCCCGACCATGATCAGATCGAGCG
>DAOWGY010000008.1 GCA_030641695.1 Gammaproteobacteria bacterium | reverse complement strand
GCGCCGAGGTGTTGGAGCGCGCGTTCGACGAGCACAACAGGCCCTTTGCCGATTATGAGTCGCACCGCTTCCGGCTCGAGGGCGCCCAGGTTTTGCTTGCATAGCGCTGCGTTGAGGGCAGCGCAAATGTCTGCTGCGGTATCGGCCAGCGTGCCGTCGAGGTCAAAAACGACGGCGGCCGGTACACTTCTATCGGAGTGGCTCACGCGACGAGGCGCGCTCCCGCAGCACTGGCAGTGATCATCCTTTGCAGGATTGGCATGAGAATGAGTTCCATCGCCAGCAGCATCTTGCCGCCCGGCACGACGATCGTATTGCGTCGGGAGATGAAGGCGCTGTTAATCATTGCCAGCAGATACGGGAAGTCAACGTCGAATTTCGCCGGATCGCGAAAGCGTATCACGACAAAGCTTTCGTCAGGTGTCGGTATGTCGCGCGCGATGAACGGATTTGACGTATCCACAGTAGGCACACGCTGGAAATTGATGTCGGTGCGCGAGAATTGCGGCGTAATGTGCGTCACGTAATCTTCCATGCGGCGCAGAATCGTTGCCGTTACGTCGCGTTCGTCATAGCCTCGGTCGCGCGTGTCACGGTGGATCTTCTGTATCCATTCGAGGTTGACGATGGGGACGACGCCGATAAGCAGGTCGGCAAACTGGCCAACATCGCACTCATCGGTGACCATGGCGCCATGCAGTCCCTCGTAGAGCAACATATCGGAGTCATCCGGCAGATCCTGCCACGGCGTGAATGTGCCAGATGGACAGCCGTGCAACAGGGCTTCATCCTCGTTGTGGACGTAGTAGCGGCGCTTGCCGGCGCCGGTTTCGCCATACTCGCGAAACAATTTGGCCAGGTCGCACAGCAGGTTTGCGTCCGGTCCGAAATGGCTGATGTTCTTGCCTTGTTGCGCCGCTTCGTTAATCGCGTCGCGCATCGACTGCCGGTCGAAACGATGATAACTGTCCCCCTCGATGATGCTCGGGGTGACATTCAGGCGCCGAAAAATGTGTTCGAACGCGGTTTTGACCGTGGTCGTGCCGGCCCCGGAGGAGCCTGTGACGGCAACAACAGGATGTTGTTTGGACATGAATGCATGAACCCCTTGTAATACTATGATTGCGCTGGCGTGAGTGTGAAACCGGCGTCGGATAGCCCGTAAACTAGCAGCCTGTTAGATAATTAAAAGTCAATCTTTCTTATCTAATGCATAAGGAAATGTTTATGAAGAAACTGATCATCATGGGCGCGGCCGGGCGCGACTTTCACGTTTTCAACGCCTGTTACCGGGACAATCCCAAATTCGACGTCGTTGCCTTCACTGCCACGCAAATACCGTATATCGACGACCGTCGCTATCCGGCTGCGCTCGCGGGTGCGAACTATCCGGATGGCATACCGATCCATGCCGAGGATGAACTTGAAAGGCTGCTGCAAGAGAACGACATCGATGAAGCCATTTTCGCGTACTCCGACATAAGCCTCGATTACCTGGAAGAACGCCGCAAGTGGGTAGAGGCCAATGGTGTGCGGTTCTCGACGTTCGACATTGACGCAACGATGCTGCCTTCGTCAAAGCCGGTCATCGCGGTCACGGCTGTCCGAACCGGCTGCGGCAAGAGCCAGACCGCGCGCCGCATAACGCAAATATTGAAGGAACTCGGCAAGAAAACCGTCGTGGTCCGGCACCCGATGCCGTATGGGAACCTCGTCAGCCAGGCCGTACAGCGCTTCGAGAGTTACGAGGATCTCGATCGGCACGATTGCACGATTGAGGAAAGAGAGGAGTACGAGTCGCATCTGCAGAATGGCGTTATCGTGTACGCCGGCGTTGACTATGCGGCGATCCTGTCGCAGGCCGAGCAGGAAGCGGACGTCATCGTCTGGGATGGCGGCAACAATGACACACCGTTTTTCAAACCGGATCTGTGGATCACGGTAGTGGATCCGCATCGGCCCGGACATGAACTTGAGTATTTTCCAGGTACCGAGAACCTTGCGCGGGCCGACCTGGTGCTTGTTAACAAGATCGGATCGGCAAGGAAGGAAGACATCGAGGTAGTCCGCGAGAATGTATCGACGGTTAACCCCGACGCGAAAATCGTGTATCGGGATTCAACACTGGACGTTCCCGACCCGGATTTGATCAGGGGCAAGCGCGTATTGGCGATCGAAGACGGTCCGACGACCACGCATGGCGGCATGCCCTTCGGCGCAGGGTCACTGGCGGCGACAATGCATGGCGCGGCAGAACTCGTCGATCCGCGGCCGTGGGCGGTCGGCGATATCGCGGAGACTTTCGAGCGCTATCCGGAAATCGGGCCGCTATTACCGGCAATGGGCTATGGCGAGGCGCAAATTCGCGACCTGCAGGCGACCGTCAACGCCGTCGACTGCGATCTCGTTCTCGTGGCGACGCCCATCGATCTGACGCGGCTGATCGACATCGACAAGCCGCATATGCGGATCAGTTACCACTTGCTCAGCGAAGACGGGACGCTGTCCGAGGCCGTTACGCGGCTCGTTTCCTGAATTCTTTGCAGCCTGCAGGGGGAACCGGGGACACGCGAATTTTCTGCTAATCTCTGAGTCATAACCATAACAACAGTTGACCGGAGGAGTTCCATGGACATTGCGTGGATACAAGTCTTCGTCCTGACCCTGAGCGAGTGTGTAGCGCCAGCCGGCAAGACCGTTTGCCAGGAACGCGAATTCGAACTTCAGTTCCTGAGCCAGCCAGACTGCGAGTTCGCACTGCAACAACTCGTTTCGCTGAAGCAGGAATCCGACAAAGTCATTATCGATCCCGACAAGGCAAGCTGCACCGTGTCGGCGCGGCAGAGCAAGGTGTTCGCGAGTGTGGATGCGATCAACGAGGCATTCAGGGGCGAGGACGGCTGGCGGGCGCCGCAAATCGAGGAATCCAGCCCCGGCGTGGAGCGGGCCGCACACCAGCAGCGACTGGCAAGCCTGCCGGCTTGCGGGGATGCCGACGGCGTCTCACCGTGCAAAGTCGGCGACATCATCCTCGAGGGCGCGATGGGCGACCCCGTCGAAGTCTGGCGTCAGGATCAATAGACACGAATCTCAAGCACATACCGCTTGACGCGCCATATCAGAACGGATATTCTGAGTTTTATGGTCAGAACGCGCACATTCGATCCGTCCAGCGCGCTGTCGAAGGCGGTCGAGCTGTTTTCCTCCAAGGGGTACTCGGAGACCTCGATGGAGGATATCGTGCGCGCGACCGGCGTCAGCCGTTACGGCCTCTATGGCACGTTCGGCAATAAGCGAGAGCTCTTCGAACAGGCGCTCGACAAGTATGCGGACCGCATGGGCAAGCAGGCGTTCCTGAGTCTGCTGGAACCTGGTGCATCCCTCGACGATATTCGCAAGATCTTTGCGGAGCGTGTCGTCGATATGTGTGCCATGGACGAGAGTAAAGGCTGCCTTTTCGTCCACACGGCCATGGAACTAGCGCCCCAGGACGAGGAATTGCGAGACGTGTTGCTGAAATTCATGCAGCGCATGTCGAAGTTGTTTGCGGTTGGGCTGGAATCTGCGAAGGAGAAGGGCGAGGTGAAGGCGGATCTCGACGCTCACGCCGCTGGCGAGATGCTGACCGGTGCGATGTTCGGGTTAGCCGTGCTGGGACGCACCGGCTTTTCCAGGGCGACGCTCGAGGGCATCGTCGATACCACGCTGGCTTCGCTGACGGACTGAATATTTTTTTGGAAGAAACAGAATGACTATTCTGACATTTGAGTTAGCGCTACGGATGGCTGCTATTTTTTTGACACTAACAGAACGACTGTTCTGAATCGCGCGGTGATTTGCCGCCCAACTACCCACGAGGAGTACATACCATGATGCGCAAGAACACTCTGCTGGCACTAACACTTTCGGTCGCGGCGTTCCCCGTTATCGCAGCGCCCGTAACGGCCAACAAGTACGAGCAGGCCGAGCTCGACATGGGAATCAAATCCTGCATTGCCGAGGTCGCTAACCACGCGAACTACGACGATGCCAGCCAGGTTCGCCACGAGATCGTTGTTACCAAACGACGCACCGTGGGGCACAAGCTGTCGATCGAGACATCCGTCTATTCGGAATCGAGCGATGAAGCGATTCGTGCGTACGCAACGAAATGCATCGTTTATCGGGACAACAAGCCCGTCAGATTCTCGATTAGCGAAACGGACAGCGGTGCGTAGCGCCGGAGCCGGTTCGTCCGCCCACGCACAGCACCACGTTCACCAGAGTAGCGGCCCACCTTGTGTGGGCCGTCGCTCTCGGTAGCCTCCACCTGCGACAGGGCATGGCACCCGCTCAGTCACGTTTGAAGTCCTTCATTTGCACCTTGGTCTGATGGCCTGCGAACGTGTTGCCGGCCTGATCCAGCCCTTTCATGTAGGTACGCTGCCAGCCCTCTTTTGCGGCCGCGGAACCGGCTACCTTGAGTTCCTCATTGAATCTCAATCGCTCGTCGCGCCAGTCCACGTATTGCTGGTACAGCTTCGGGTTTTCATTGAGGTTTTTCACCGCCGGCTCAAACTTGCGGGCGTAATGCCGGGGGTAGGGCATGATCGTGCAAATCGGTTCGCCTTCCTCGAACGTTACCTTGTGGCGCTTGCGCGTGAACTGCCAGTTCATGGTAAACGAGAAGGGTGCCCAGTCCGTTTCGATGAGCCCTTCGAGCGCTGCAATTCCATCCTTGGGCCGATTCGCCGGGCCTTTCACGTACAGGTTGTGAGATTTCGTTGTGCGGAACAGGTAGCCAGGCGTAAACGTCAGTACACCATGGCCGAAGTGAGAGCCTATTAGCTCCGATCGTTCCCCGTGAAAGCGAAACTTGATCGCATCGAGTCCGTCCTTGCCGTTCCAGCTTGCAGTGAACGCCACCGGGTTGAGGATTTCCCAGCCGATCTGGTTGGCGATGGCAAGCGGCAGGCAGCGATAGGCGAAACGCTCCGGCAGATCATCGATCCAGTCGCGCCCGCGTTGCGCCGTACGCATCGACAGGGGCTGTTCGATGACTTCGTAGGCTGTGATCTGAAGTTTGTCTTTCAAGTTGATTCTCCGCGCTTTGATCGCCTTTGAACAAGTGGCTGTGGTTCTGTCAAATGTCCCGACCCGTCTGCGTTTGGCGACAACAGGAGTGTGACGGCCGTCGCGTTTTGCTAATGTCAAAACGATAACATCGGAAGGCATTTGAAGCGTGACTTCATGCGACAAAATTTGGTGATGGACCCTATGAAATTCCTGCTTATCTTCCGCTCGATGCTGGCGTTCCTCGTTGCCGTGGGCTTATTGTCGGGCTGCGACGTCGAGACGTTTGACGACGCGGTCGGCCGGATTCCTAATAGTCCGGCACCACCCCCGCCGCCGCCACCACCACCTCCGCCACCACCACCTCCGCCACCACCACCGGCAGGGTTCGGCCCGAACTTCTC
>DAOWGY010000024.1 GCA_030641695.1 Gammaproteobacteria bacterium | reverse complement strand
AACATCACGAGTTGCTCCCGGTCACATTGCTCGTGGTCCCCGACACCGGCTGGACAGCCGAATCGCTACAGCGGCTGAAAAAGCTCGTCGACTCGGGCGCCGAACTCGCAGGCCATGGCTGGCGACACGTCGTCAAAAACGTACGTGGCGTCCGGCACCGGCTACACAGCCTGTTCATTTCGAGGGACGTGGCCGAGCACCTGGCATTGTCGCGCTCCGATATCCGCTCCCTGGTCAGTCGATGCCACCACTGGTTCACGGAACGCGACCTGCCCGCACCCGAGCTCTACGTACCGCCCGCCTGGGCATTGGGTAAGCTGCGCCGTGCCGATCTTGATCAATTGCCGTTCAAACAGTACGAAACACTGGCTGGCATCTACGATGTCCGGTCGCGACAATTCCGCCGCACACCGATGGTCGGGTTCGAGGCAGATACGGCGTTTCGCGCGGCATCGTGCCGCACCTGGAACAGACTGAACCTGTCATGGGCCGGCACGTCGAATCCGCTTCGTGTCGCCATTCATCCGCAGGACCGGCAATTGCGACTTGCCGATGACTTGCAGGTTTTATTGCAACAGGGAGGGCACGCCCTCTCTTATCAAGAAATTACTTTCGAATGAGCCGAAGGAGGCAATCGTGACAACAGTCGTCGTGACCGGAGCAAACCGCGGCATCGGACTGCAATTGTGCAAGCAGTTCAGCGAGCGCGGCGATGCTGTGATCGCCGTCTGCCGCGAGACCAATGACGAACTCGCTGCATTATGTGTGCGCGTGGTCGATGGCATCGATGTAGGCAACGGTGCCGCGATCGCCACCCTGCGGAAGAAACTCGAGAGAGAGCCGATCGACATTCTCGTCAACAACGCGGGCATCCTGATGGGAGACGCTTTTGGCGAGATCGACTACGACGACATGACCGAGCAGTTTCGGGTCAATACGCTGGGGCCCCTGCGTGTCACCGAGGCCCTCGCCGGTAATCTGCACAAAGGATCCAAGGTTGCGATTGTTTCCAGCCGCGTTGGTTCGATCGAAGACAATTCGTCTGGGGGGCACTACGGTTACCGGGCCTCGAAAGCCGCGGTCAATATGATCGGCACGAATCTCAAACACGAGATGCTGCCGCGCGGCATCGCCATTGCGATCCTGCACCCCGGGTACGTCGCGACCGACATGACCGGCGGGAGTGGTGTTGCACCTGCCGACTCGGCGCGCGGTCTGATCCAGCGCATCGACGAGCTTACGCTCGAAAACACTGGCGGTTTCTGGCATGCCGAAGGCTATGCCCTCCCCTGGTGATGTTAGAATCCGTCTCAGTGCTCAAAGGGAGTTGCACCATACGAATGGGACTCACCATTCGACATAGATTGTCCCGGATCGGGATGTCCAGCATTGTCTGCCTGCTTCTGTCGCTGCCTGTTGCCGCGCAGGAGACCTTGGGCTTCGACGACATTGCGGCGGCGGCCGAACTCGAGGCTATCGCCGCGCAGATTCAGGTCGAAGACGTCACCAACAGTATGCTGGCGGACGCGCGATCGCGCGCGGTCAAACTCGAAACGGGTGCTATTGAATGTGCGGCGATTGAAACCGCAGTTCGCGCGAGACTCGAAGCGCGCTTCGAGCCATTGCGAGACATCGACTCGGAAACCCAGGGCGCAGAAGTCTGGGACCAGCGCCAGGCGATCAAAACATCGCTCGACGATGCAACGGCCCGGCAGACCCGCTGCATCGGCATCGTTGACGATGCGCAGGCGTTGAGCGATCGAATCACCAATATTCAAAACACGCTTTCGCAGCAGTACCTGTCAAGCCGAACGCACACTGTCATACGACTGCTGCAGGGTCTTCCGCAGCGGGTAGCTACATGGCCATCGCGAATCCGCGATTCTCTCGAGCTAGAGCTGGTTGAGGGGCTCACTGCGCTCAAGCTGCTTTGGCTGCTGATCGTCGTGGGCACAGTCTCTGCCCTGATCGGCCTCGTTGTCCGACGCCGCTTCACTACCTGGTATCAGGCGGCGGGAGGCAAGGACGCTAAACCGTCACTCAAATACCTGATTCCCAAACCGTTGGCCGAATTCGCGCCTTTGTGGCTCGAGAGCGCCGCACTGGTCGCCGTGCTCGAATTCTCGATCGCGAGTGCATCGAGCGAACTTGTCGTATTACGCCTGGCCTGGGCGCTACTCCTGTTCGCGTTCGGCCTTGTGGTCATTAACTGGTCAACGGGGCCGCTGTCACCGGCAGCGACGATCCAGGGACTGATTCCTGACCACGTCAGGCCTATTCGAAACCGCCTGCGCTTCGTATTGTTGACGATCTGTT
>DAOWGY010000235.1 GCA_030641695.1 Gammaproteobacteria bacterium | reverse complement strand
GACAGTGACGGTAATTGCTCGGCCCGGCAGACTGCCGGGCCGAGCAATTACGGTCACTGTCACTCTAATTCGCGCTTCAAGAAGCGCTCCTAAGGGAACTGGTGCACGCTATTTCAGTCCCTAATACTCTACAATCCGTGCTCGAATCGGGATTCCTATGACCAACCGAATTATTGTTGCAGCGCTCATCGCTGCCGTGACTTCCCTGCCTGCCACAGCAGCGGAGGATACGGCGTGGACCAACACCCTGGAGCGCATCTCCACAGGCGTCGTATCGATACGCGTCGACAGCACACGCGCTTTCGATACGGAGTGGAATTCGTCCAGCCAGGCGACCGGATTCGTCGTCGACGCAGAGCAGGGCCTGATCCTGACGAATCGCCACGTGGTCACGCCGGGGCCCGTCGTCGCGGAGGCTGTATTCCGCAATAGCGAGGAAGTGCGCCTGACCCCGGTCTACCGCGATCCCGTGCATGACTTCGGCTTCTTCCGCTACAACCCCGAAGACCTGCATTACATCGAGCCGGCTGAATTGCCTCTGCGGCCCGACGGCGCCGGCATCGGCCGCGAAATTCGCGTCGTGGGCAACGACGCGGGTGAGCAGTTGTCCATTCTTGCCGGCACCATCGCGCGCCTCGATCGCAAGGCGCCCGACTACGGTCGCGGCAAGTACAACGATTTCAATACGTTTTACCTGCAGGCCGCATCGGGAACCTCGGGCGGCTCGTCGGGCTCGCCGGTGGTCAATATCGACGGCGAAGTCGTCGCTCTGAACGCTGGCGCCAACAATTCGGCCGCGAGCAGCTTTTTCCTGCCGCTCGATCGCATCGAGCGGGCGCTGACACTGATCCAAAACGGCGCGACGGTGACGCGCGGCACGTTGCACACCATGTTCGAGAGCAAGGCCTACGATGAGCTGCAGCGTCTCGGTCTCACCGAAGCGTCGGAACGTCTCGTGCGCTCGGCGTTTCCCGAGCAGACGGGCATGCTGACGGTCGAGCAGGTCATTCCCGATTCGCCGGCGGCGGAAAAGCTGGCGCCGGGCGATATTCTGCTGCGTATCAATGGCGAACTCGTCACTGAATTCGTGCCGCTCGCCGCCATGCTCGACGACAACGTCAACGAGGACATCGAAATCGAGGTGGAGCGGGGCGGGCAGGCGATCCGCAGCACGGTTACGGTGACCGATCTGCACGCGATTACGCCGGCGCAGTTTCTCGAGTTTGGTGATGCGATCGTCAATGACCTCTCATATCAGCAGGCCCGGCACTACAATCTTCCGGTGAGCGGCGTCTACGTCGCCAATCCCGGCTACCTGTTGTCGAAGTCTGCAGTACCGCGCGGTGCCGTCATCACGAGGCTTGGTCAAATCGACGTTGCGAATATCGATGACTTCGAAAAGGCGCTCGGCGAACTTGCAGACGGTGATCGCGCACAAATGCGTTACGTCACGATCGATAATCCTCACAATACGACCGTTCGCACGTTCGAAATGGATCGCGTCTGGTTCCCGGTGCGTCGTTGCGCGCGGGATGACAGCACCGGTATCTGGCCGTGCCAGAATCTCGAAAACGGACCGGTGCCCAAGTCGCCTGTTGTTGGCAGCACCCAATTTACGCAGTACGACGATCCCAGGGTGCGCGCGATCGCATCTTCGCTCGTCGTTGTGACGTTCGATCTTCCATACACGGTATCAGGGGTATCGGACCGTCATTACTATGGCACGGGACTTATCGCGGACACGGAGCGTGGCTACGTTGTCGTCGATCGAAATACTGTGCCTGTCGCAATCGGTGATGTCACAGTGACGTTTGCGGGTTCGCTCGAGGTCAAGGCGGAGGTCGTGCAATTGCACCCGTTGCATAACCTCGCCATCGTTTCCTACGACCCGTCGAGTATCGGCGATACGCCGGTGCGCGCCGCAAAATTCAATACCAGTCCGCTACGCCCCGGTGACGACGTGTGGGTGGTCGGCATGAAAGCGGATCATCAGCTCGTCCATCAGCAAAGTACGGTGGCATCGGTCGACCCGTTGCTGTTTCCGTTGACCCGCACATTGCGGTTCCGTGATTCGAACATCGAAGGCATCGATCTGGTGAACGCCCCGGACGATGTCGATGGCGTCCTTGTTGACAAACGCGGTCGTGTATCGGCCATGTGGTCGAGTTTCATGGTGCAGTCAGGCGGTGACGCTGCCCAGTTCAATCGCGGAATCGGTGCCGATCTCGTCGCCGAATTCGTCGATACGGTCAGAGAGGGCCGTCCGTTCTACTCGCTCGAGGCGGAGTTCGTGTATGCACCGCTGTTTGCGGCGCGCAACATGGACGTCGACGAAGACTGGCTCGCGCGACTGGAGGAAAAGGACTCGCTGCACCGGCGTGCCCTGTCGGTCACACGGCTTGTCGCTGGTACGGCAGCAGCCGAGGTTTTGCGAAACGGCGACATGATCCTGGCCGTTGACGACGAAGTCGTCACATCTTTCCGGGATCTGGAAAAAGCCGTGCAAAAACCGCAGGTCAAGGTTACGGTCTGGCGCAATGGTAACGCCATCGACATCGATGTCGAGACGGCGGCACTGGACGGCCGAGGCATAGACCGCGCCGTCTCGTGGGCCGGCGCATTGCTGCAGGACCCTCATCGTGCGATGGCGGCGCAGCGCGGCATCGACCCGTACGGCGTGTACGTCGCATTCTTCAGTTATGGATCGCCGGCGACGCGCTACGGTCTCTGGGCTGGCCGCCGGGTCGTCGAAGTCGACGAGACGCCGACGCCGGACCTGAACGCATTTGTCGAGGTCGTGGCCGGCAAGGAAGATCGTGAATCCATTCGTTTGAAGACGGTGACCTGGAATGGCGCCGTTGAGGTCATCACGCTGAAACTGGACAACCAGTACTGGCCTGCATATGAGATACGACGCACGGAAGACGGCTGGGTACGCTCCGACATCGGTTCGTAGCGGTGCCACAGCATTTGTAGTCGCGACGATCGGCGTCGCGCTGATCTCAATCTGCGGCCTGGCCGCGGCGCAGGCTCTCTATAAATATCGCGGCGAAAATGGTGAGTGGATCTACTCCGATCGTCCCCCTGACGATGGACAGATCATTGCCGAGGTGCGAAGCCTGACGCCATCCTCATCCCAATCCGGTGTAGACGTATCCTATGAACTCGTCGGTCGTGATGTACGACTGACTGCGACAAACCAGTTTCACGCACCGGTCGAACTTGCGCTTCGAATCGAATCCATTGACGGGCTCGAGTATCCACACCCGGACGATCCGCTGCACTGGGTATTGCCACCACAAAGTGACACCATGATGCTGAGCCTGAGCATTTTGGAAGGCGCTGTCGCTCCGTCCCTCGAGTACCGCTACGAGTATCTCGTGGGCGACCCGGATGCCCGGCATCAGCCGCAGCAGCCGTACCGCGTGCCAGTCGCGATTGCGAGCGACCACCCGGTGTCGCAGGCGTATCCCGATGCGGTAACGCACACGACGCGGGATTCGCAGTTCGCGGTCGACATTGCGATGCCGGTCGGAACGGATATCTTTGCCGCGCGCAGTGGCGTCGTCTTTGACGTGGCGGCGTCGAACTTCAAGGGCGGCACCGATGCGGTGCGCGACATGTCATTGGCAAACATCATTCGAATATTGCACGACGACGGCACCTACGCGATATACGCCCACCTCAACTGGAATTCCATCCGGGTACGAGTTGGTGACTACGTGGAGCGGGGCGAGTACATCGCGGACTCCGGCAATACCGGCTTTTCGAGCGGTCCGCACCTGCATTTCGTCGTTGTGAGAAATACCGGCATGGCAACGCATTCCGTGCCGGTGCAATTTTCGGGCGTCAATTCGAGCGCCGTCGCGCCCGCCGCCGGCCAGGTGCTAACCGCATATTAGTGCGGCTTTCCTGATCACAATCGGGTTTTCCGCAACCGTAACGCGTTGCCGATGACGGATACCGAGCTCAGGCTCATCGCGGCGGCTGCGATCATTGGGCTCAACAGGAGTCCGAAAAACGGATACAGAATACCAGCGGCAATCGGTACGCCAGCCGTGTTGTAGGCGAAAGCAAAAAACAGGTTTTGCCGTATGTTGCGCATGGTCGCCCGGCTCAGGGCACGTGCCTTGGCGACACCGAGCAGGTCACCACGAACGAGCGTGACACTCGCACTTTCGATCGCCACATCGGTGCCGGTGCCCATGGCGATACCGACATCTGCTTGTGCAAGCGCCGGCGCATCGTTGATCCCGTCGCCCGCCATGGCCACGATCGAACCAGCCGATTGCAGTTCCCGAATGATCCGGTTCTTGTCCTCAGGAGACACCTCGGCGTGTACCGCATCGATGCCGATCTGGCGAGCAACGGCATTCGCCGTTGCAGCATTGTCACCGGTCAGCATGACGACGCTGAGACCCGCGCGATGCAATTGCTCGATGGCCCGGGGCGTCGACTCCTTGATGGGATCTGCAACACTGAGCAGCCCAGCCGGCGCGCCGTTGACGGCGACGAACATAACCGTCTGCCCCTGCTCTCTAAACGCGACAGCCTGACCAGCGAGGTCCGCATCGTATGCCCCGACGGCTTGCATCAGTTTTTCATTGCCCACGGCCACCTGTTTTCCTGACACGTTGGCCCGGGCGCCTTGTCCCGTAATCGATTCGAAACCCTGCTGATTATGCAGGCTCAGCGAACGCGCCGTTGCGCCCCTGACAATCGCCGCCGCCAGCGGGTGTTCGCTCGCGGTCTCGACGGAGGCGGCGAGCGCGAGCATCGAGTCTTCTTCGAAACCGCCGGCCGGCGTGACCAGGATGAGCTCAGGGTGGCCTTCGGTGAGCGTGCCTGTCTTGTCGACGACTATCGTGTCGACTTTCTCGAAGATCTCGAGTGCTTCGGCGTTCTTGATCAGGATGCCATTCTGTGCGCCCTTGCCGGTACCGACCATGATGGACATAGGGGTCGCGAGACCCAATGCACAAGGACAGGCGATGATGAGTACGGCGACGGCGTTCACGATCGCGTAGGCCATTGCGGGTTGTGGACCGAGCCAGGCCCACAACAGGAAAGTGATGATGGCGATAACGACGACCGTTGGCACGAACCATGCGGCGACGAGATCGGCGAGCCGTTGAATCGGCGCCCGGCTGCGCTGCGCTTCGGCGACCATGTTGACGATCTGCGCCAGCATCGTATTTTCGCCCACGCCGGTCGCGATCATGACGAAACTGCCCGTGCCATTGACCGTACCGCCGATGACGGTGTCGCCGGCGTGTTTCTCGACGGGAATGGGCTCGCCGCTGATCATGGACTCGTCAACCGAGCTATGTCCCTCGTCGACGATGCCGTCGACCGCCACTTTGTCACCGGGGCGAACACGCAGCCGGTCGCCTTCGGCAATCTCGTCCAGTGATACTTCTTCTTCGCTGCCGTCGGCGGCGACGCGAAATGCCGTGGGCGGCGCAAGTTCCAGAAGTGCGCGAATCGCACCCGACGTCTGGCCACGGGCTTTCAACTCGAGTACCTGGCCGAGCAGCACCAGCGTTGTAATGACGGCGGCCGCCTCGTAGTACACGGCAACATGGCCATTGGCGTCCCGAAATGCATCGGGAAATACGCCGGGAACCGCGGTTGCGATGAGTGAATAGACGAAAGCTACGCTGACGCCGAGCCCGATCAGCGTAAACATGTTCAGGTTTCGGGTGCGCAGCGATTGCACGCCGCGAACGAGGAACGGCCAGCCTCCCCAGACGACGACCGGCGCGGCGAGGAGCAACTGCAGCCATTGCGCCCAGCCCTGTGGCGCCAGCTCTGCAAGGGGCTGGCCCGGAAGGGCCTCGCCCATTGCGTAGACGAACAACGGCAGTGTCAGGACCGCGCTGATCCAGAAGCGCCGTGTCATGTCGTCGAGCTCGGAGGTATCTTCCTCGCCGATGACGATGCCTTCCGGCTCCAGCGCCATTCCGCAAATGGGACAGCCGGAGTTGCGCACGTCGCGCACCTGCGGGTGCATCGGGCACGTATACACCATGCCGTCGTAGCCGGCCGGAACGAGATCGTACTTGCCGTCAGGGACGTCCTGGTCGGTTACTTGACCCGAGCAACAGTGCGAGTGATCATGTTCAACGTCATGCTTCAAATCAGTGACTTCCTGCGCTACAGATCCTGCCGGTGCATCTGTCCTGCGATGATATCAATCGGATCGGAGAACATCTGAAAATCGAACAGTCCGTCCGGATCCGTCGGGTAATCGTCATCACCGGCTTCATCCCATATTCCCGAACACGTGAACGCGACGCGATAGGAGCCTGCGGGCAGGAAGCCGAAATGGTAGCCATGGTCGCCGGTTGCAGGGTCCATCTCCACCCGGTCAGCGGCGATCGGCCCCGGGACGCCGTCAGTTTCGGTTTCCGCAATATCGTCCGGTGCGGTCGCGTCACCGGGAAACAGGTAGACCCAGTTGCCGCCGTTGGCCGGATCGCAGTCCGGATGATTGATATCGATCAGTGCCGGATCGACCATGCCGGACAATCCGCCCGCGTCGTCCATGTGAACGAGGCGCAATGCGGAATGCAGTTCATATTGATCACCCATCATGCCCATATGGCGATGCTGGACACCTTGACGTACATCGAAATCGAGCATGAATTCGCTATGTAAGCCCTGTTGAATCTGGAATGGCTCATGAACCTCGAGGCCGTTTGCCGCATTCGCGCCCATCTGGAAATTGTGCCTGCCGCCGGTACCCATATCGTCCATGTAGGATTGACCGAGATCGAGCTGCAATCGCATCCAATCGTATTGCCCGGCAGGAATCTCCATGCCCGACATCAATCCCTGCGCAACACCGTTCTGCAGTTGCATCATATCAACGCTAATCGGACCGCCCGGCATATCGAAGTGAGTGACGTCGCCATTCGCGTGACCGAAGTCCATGCCCGTTATGTGCAGGACCATCGCCTGAGCCTCATGCCAGGGATCGTCGGTAATGGACACGCTGATGCTGCCCGTTGCCGGAATCACGGGAACGTCCGCCGCGGGCGAGGAGCTACTCCCGCCGCAGCCGGAAACCATGAACATTGTGATCGCTGCGATCGAGACCAAAATCGCTAAAGTTTTCATTCTTGAGCCTACCTGATATCAATTGGGAACAATTTGGGAGCGATCATTGCCATCGCCTCACCAGTCGGCAATAGGTGCATTCGCGTACTTTTGATGCCATGAGCGCAAAGTGCATTCGCTCGGCATGGGCGGATAGCCAATAGGTTGTTTTTCAACGAATTTATCTCGATATTTTGATATTCGGTGCCGTGTCCACCGAGTGACTGCGCCAGATCAAAAACAGGGCGGGTATCACGATCAGTGTCAGGATCGTGGCGCTGACCATGCCGCCGACCATCGGTGCTGCAATACGGCGCATGACTTCCGAACCGGTTCCGCTGCCCAGCATGATCGGCAGCAGGCCGGCAATGATCGCGGCAACGGTCATCATGATGGGCCGAACACGCAGCAGGGCACCGTCTATGACGGCTTGTTGCACGTCGTCAAGCGACAGACGGCGGCCTTCGGAATCAGCGGTCGCCATATGCTCACGAATTGCCTGGTTGAGGTAAACCAGCATGATGACGCCGATCTCGACAGAGACACCTGCCAGGGCGATAAAGCCGACACCGACAGCAACCGACAGGTCGTAGCCCAGCAGGAAGAGCAGCCACAGGCCACCGATGAGCGCCATCGGCAATGTGCCCATGATGATAGCCACTTCGGCAAAGCGCCGGAAGTTCAGATACAACAACAGCACGATGATCGCCAATGTGACGGGACCAACGACAGACAGTCGCTCCTTCGCGCGTACCATGTACTCGTATTGCCCTGACCAGGCAAGCGAATAGCCCGCCGGCAGATCGACGGCGTTTGCCACGATGGTCTGCGCCGCCGCGACATAGGAACCGAGGTCGCGTCCCGTGATGTCCACGTAAGTCCAGCCGTTCAATCGTGCGTTTTCACTTTTGATGACCGGTGGTCCGTCAACGACCTTCACGTCGGCGACGTCTGCAAGCGCGATCCGCGCGCCTTGTGGAGTGACTATCGGCAGTAGCTTCAGTTGCTCCACGGAATCGCGAAAACGTTGCGGATATCGGACGTTTACCGGATAGCGCTCGAGCCCTTCGACGGTCTGTGTCACGTTCATACCACCGACTGCGGAGCGCACGATGTCCTGTACATCGTCGATGTTGAGTCCGAACCGCGAGGCGCGTTTGCGATCGATGTCGACATCGACGTAGCGACCGCCGGCGACACGCTCGGAGTAAACGGAAGCCGTTCCCTCGACATCGGCCAGCACACGTTCGAGATCGCGGCCAATGCGTTCGATAACTTTCAAATCGGGACCGGCAACCTTGATGCCGACCGGCGTCTTGATGCCGGTTGCGAGCATGTCGATTCGGGTCTTGATCGGCATTACCCAGGCATTGGTCAGTCCCGTGTATTTGACGACGCGGTTGAGTTCGGCACGCAGACTTTCGGGCGTCATTCCCTCGCGCCACTCCTCGCGTGGTTTCAGCTGAATGACCGTCTCGATCATCGTCAGAGGCGCGGGGTCGGTTGCAGTCTCGGCCCGACCGATTTTGCCGAATACGCGTTTTACCTCCGGCACCGCAAGAATCATTTTGTCCGTGTGCTGCAAAATCTCGCGCGCCTTGTCGACCGAAATGCCGGGATAGGTCGTCGGCATGTACATCAGGTCGCCTTCGTCCAGCGGCGGCATGAACTCGGAGCCGAGCTGTGTCGCGGGCCACAGGCCGACAAACAGAACGATCGCGGCAAGTGCCAGGGTTTCCCGCGGGAAACGAATGACCGCATTGATGACCGGCCGGTACGCAGCGATCAGCACGCGATTGATCGGATTCTTGTGCTCGGGCGTCACCTTGCCACGGATGAAGTAACCCATGAGCACGGGCACCAGGGTGATGGACAGCCCCGCCGCCGCCGCCATCGCATAGGTTTTCGTAAACGCAAGGGGGGCGAACAGGCGGCCTTCCTGAGCCTCGAGCGTAAACACCGGCAGGAAACTCAGCGTGATGATCAATAGGGAAAAGAACAACGGCGGTCCGACCTCGGATGCGGCGTCGCCCATGATTCGCCAGCGGTTTTCGTCCGTCAGCGGTTCCTTTTCAATGTGCTTGTGCACGTTCTCGATCATGACAATGGCCGCG
>DAOWGY010000123.1 GCA_030641695.1 Gammaproteobacteria bacterium | reverse complement strand
TGTCGTTGGAACTCGAGCCGGAGGAACCGCAGCCCGCAATTGCCAGAAGAACAAAACCGGAAAGTATCGCAGTAAACCGTTTCATCGCGTCATCTCCTATGAACGTCATGAATAAATCCTATGCCTCGCGCCCTTTTGTGTCTGTTGAGATGTTCCGTAACATTGTGAGAATTTGTAATCGCGGTGCTTTACATTTTTCGACAAATTGCATACACCTTTAATACCGGCCAGGAAGGCCGGCTTGCGACACTTACTGCGTGTGCATGAAATGGCTGGAGGCGTGCCCGGATGTTTCGACGATTGACCCAGCTGGCACTGTTGCTGCTCGCCCTCGATGCGACGCTGTGCCTGGCCGAAGAAGAGACCGAAGAAGTCACGGAGTCGCGCTGGCGGCTCGGCGTGGCGCTCGGCTATGGCGTCCGCTCCAACCCCCTCGTGCAGTCCGACGACATCCCGATCATCGTTGACCTCGACATCGCGTGGTTCGGCGATCGCTGGTTCTTCGACAACGGCGACCTCGGGCTCACCTTCGCCGACAACGACGCAATGACCGCGAGCCTTGTCGCCCGCGTCAACAGCGACCGTGTATTTTTCGGCAACACCGATACACGCTTTGTCGTCTTCGACCTCGCCGGCATGCCGCTGGCCGAGGCGGTCGAGTTCGAGGTCCCGGACCGGGATTACGCCGTCGAACTCGGCGTGGAAATGCTGACTGACGGTCCCTGGGGGGCACTGCAGCTCTCAGCCTTTCACGATGTCTCCGGCACGCACGAGGGCTTCGAACTCTATGCCAATTACAGCTACGGCTGGCGCGACCAGCGCCTGTATATCGAGCCATCGATTGGCGTGAGCTACAACAGCGCGGACCTCCACAACTACTACTGGGGCGTGACCGACGACGAAGCCAGCGTCGTGGTCGCGCCTTACGAGGCCGAGGCCGGGCTCAACTGGCATGCGCGGCTCAAGGTCGGCTACCTGCTGTCGCGCCACTGGGGACTCTCGCTTGTGGCGGAATATGAGCGCATCAATGACGAGGCGGCGGCCAGCCCGATCGTGAAAGAGCGCGACGTGCTGGGCTATTTCGCCGGCGTGGTGTATCGGTTCTGAAGCGATGAGGCTGCTCGTTACACTTGCCCTGCTCCTTCCCGCGCTCGCCCTGGCCGAGGATCAGGCAGGCGATGACATGCGCCTCACCGTCAAACCCGTACTGTGCATCACCGACAATCGCAATCCCAGCTGCGACATGTCGTTTCTCGTCGTGTGGCAGAGCGCTGAGACGGGTTATTATTGTCTTCTCAACGACTTCACCGACGCTCCGGTGCGCTGCTGGAGCGAGGAACGGGCGGGCCGACAGAACGACGATCGCATCGTGCAGGAAAACTTCAGTTACTGGATGACAGGCAGAGATTCCGACAGCCGTCTCGCACAGGTCGATGTCGAAGTCCTGCGCATGGACTCCGACGACCGGCGACGCAGGCGCCGCACGCGCCACGTCTGGGACATTAATTGAGTAAACACGCTGTCGACATCTTGCTCGTGGAAGACGACCGGCGACTCGCCGATCTCACGGCCGAGTATTTCCAGCAGAACGGGCTGAGTGTTGCCGTCGAGTCGCGCGGCGACCAAGCCTTGTCGCATTTCGCAAAAGTAAAACCGCGCGTCGTGCTGCTCGACTTGATGTTGCCCGGCGTCGACGGCCTGACGATCTGCCGCGAACTCCGCGAGATCTTCGACGGCCCGATCCTGATCTTCACGGCGCGCGATTCCGACATCGACCAGGTCATCGGCCTCGAGGCCGGCGCCGACGACTACGTCACGAAGCCTGTCGACCCGATGGTCCTCCTGGCACGCACCCGCGCGCTGCTGCGGCGCGTGGAGTCGTTCGACAAGCCGGCCCACTCCGGCGGCGACATCATCCTCGGCGGGCTGCGTATCATTCCGTCCGCGCAGGAAGTCATGCTCGACGGCAGGCACGTACAGCTCACGACGCACGAGTTCGAGTTGTTGCTCCTGCTCGCGCACCATGCAGGCACCATCCTTAGCAGAGACGACATCTTCCACAACCTGCGCGGCATCGATTATGACGGCTTGGACCGCTCGATCGACGGGCGCATTTCCAAGCTCCGGCGCAAACTCGAGGACTCGGCGACCGAGCCGACGCGCATCAAGACGGTCTGGGGCAAGGGCTACCTGCTCGTGCCCGATGCCTGGGGCCAGCCCGCGTGAAAAACGTTCTGCGCGAGCGCAACCGGCGCCTGCTGTTCCGCTCGCACTTGTTCCTCGTCGGCGGTCTGCTGATCGTCGCGCTGGTGCTTGACCTCGGCTTCGGCCATCTGCAGTCCCGGGAGGAACCGGAGCTCGACCGCTGGCTTGAGTCCACGTTTTATCTCATCGAACAACGGCTAGCGGAAGCGCCGCTCGAACAACGCGAGCGGATCGCGGCCGCATTAGCCGACGACCTCGGCGTGGGCGTGCAACTCCTCGAGCGCGAGGACGTATACATGAACTTGACGTCCGAGCATCACCTGCCGGCGCTCGTCGATGCCGACGGCAACACCTCTTACCTGCATGACGCCGAGTCCATCGACGCGATCATACGGCTCGGGCCGATCGCCGAGCCCGGGGACAGCCTGCTCCTGAACCTGTTGCCGCCGCTCTTTTACCTGTCGATCTTCGTCGTGGTGGGCCTCTGGCTGCGGCCGCTATTGAAGGACATCAACGTTATCTCGGACGGCGCGCAGCGCTTTGCCGCCGATTACCGCGAGCCCTTGTCGACCGCCGATCAGACCACCGAGCTGACCGGCCTTGCGAAAAACCTCGACGAGATGGCGGCGCGACTGAGCGGCGTGCTACGCAGCCAGAAGGAACTGATCGCAGCGCTGTCGCACGAGATGCGCACGCCGCTCGCCCGTATCCGCTTCGCGCTCGCCGTGATCGGTAACCGCGACGACGAGGAACTGCAACAGAAGCTGGGCGCCATGAACGACGATGTGCAGGAAATCGATGACCTGATCGCATCGATGCTCAACTACGCACGGCTCGACCACCCGGACATAAAGATGCACTTGCAGGCCGTGCCGGCCAGTGCCTGGCTCGAGCAAATACTCAACAAGTCCCGGACTGACGCGGTTCGGATCGAAGGACACACCGAGAACGCGCCGGACAAAGTCTGGATGGACCCGCGGCTGATGGAGCTCGCCGTCAGCAACCTGCTCGTCAACGCCAGCCAGTACGCGAAGCAGAACGTACGCTGTTCGCTGACGCAGGAGGCCGACGACTACGTGCTGAGCGTCGAAGACGACGGCCACGGCATCCCCGAAGGCGCGCGCGACAAGGTCTTCAAAGCCTTCACCCGCATCGACGACAGCCGCAACAGGGAAACTGGCGGCTATGGGCTCGGGCTGGCGGTGGTTGCCCGGGTCGCCGGGCTGCATGGGGGAATAGCAAGCGTGGATTCCTCGCCGAGCCTTGGTGGAGCGTACTTCTCGATTAGCTGGCCAGTGCGGGAGAATTGACACGAGTTAGCCCACAATCTTATCCAAGGACATGATGGTTGGACCTGTGGTGGCCAGGGGCAGACAAATCTGCCGGGAGCAGATTTGGACGCACGCAGTGCGCCCGCAGGGTGCAGGCCAGGGACGGCCTGCATCAATCGAACTGCCGACACGCGGATTTTCAGTTTGGTGGTGGATGTCTTATGGCTATATTTTTCAATAGGTTACCGGGACGTCCGTTGCCCAAATTGCATCACTATGCATAACGATGCACAGCT